>CAZVPH010000140.1:0-5405 GCA_964628125.1 uncultured Thiosulfatimonas sp.
CGCATCACCGCCCTCGTAACGAATTGCCGCGCCTTCAACATCGGTTTCCGTCAGCAAACGTAACTTTTCATCCGGCAACTCCATGCGTTTGGCGCGTAAGGCAACTTGCTGCAACGACTCTTCACCCGTCACATAGAGCACATTGTGTAACAGGCTTAAATGGCACATGACCTGCAAGAGAATCGAGGATTTTCCAACGCCCGGATCGCCGCCAATCAACACCACGGATCCTGGGACAATCCCACCGCCTAACACGCGGTCTAATTCACTCATGGTGGAAGATATTCTTGGCACTGCCGCCAAATCAACCTCGGAGATCGATTTAACCTGGGTTTCCATCGCGCCCGAAAACCCTTTGGGCGTTGGTGTTTTACTGGCGGTGCTTTTAGTCGAGCTGAGTTTAAACTCTTTTAGAGTGTTCCAGGCACTGCAGGCCATGCATTGACCTTGCCACTGAGAATGCTCTGCCCCGCAATCGGTGCAGACATAGGCGCTTTTAATTTTTGCCATGAAGATTTTCGCTTTTAAAGGTGGTGGGTTAAAGTGTATTCTCTGAACTCGGACAGCGATGGGAGATATCTGCGGTCACATAGTGTCCTGTATCCTTATGTAGGATTTTGCCTGCTCTCTACAAGCACTTAATACGTTTCTTAATACGTTTCTTAATACGTTTCTTAACATGTTCCTAACTAGGCTAGGCACTTAGCCATTCTGACCAGGCCTGGTCACTTGAATGCTTACGCCATGAAACGCAATTGGTGTTTCATTAGGATAGAGCTCGGACAACGGCAGTGATTTGCCGGAAGCTTGCACCACTCTAACATGATCCCGCGTGAATTCACGTGGTTCAGACACCCCGCAAGAGTGGGCGATTGAGGTGACTTCATTGATTAAATTTCGATGGTAGTTTGCAACCCGAATCGATTTTTTCGCCGGCACCAACCCATTTTGTAACCGTTTATTATGCGTGGTGATACCGGTTGGGCAATTGTCTTGATGACACTGCATCGACTGAATACAGCCGAGCGAAAACATAAAGCCACGCGCGGAGACGATAAAATCGGCACCCATCGCAAGCGCCCAGGCGACGGTGGTCGGATTGGTTAATTTTCCAGACGCTACGACCCGGACTCGATCACGCAGCTGATACTTGGTTAAAAGATCTATCACATAAGGTAAAGACTCCGTTAACGACAAACCAACATCGTCCATCAAAGCAACAGGCGCTGAACCGGTGCCGCCTTCTGCGCCGTCTATGCTAATAAAATCCGGAGCGCTCTCCAACCCTCGTTGCTGAACCGTCTGGCAAAAGGTTTCAAACCAGAGCGGCGCGCCCATCACAAATTTAAAGCCCACCGGTTTGCCAGTCGTCTCCCTGATTTGATGAATCATATCGAGCAACGTCTCATTGTCATAAATTTCGTGATGACGATTCGGGCTAATCGAATCTTCTCCAACGATAATCCCTCTTATGGCTGCAATCTCTTGAGTGACTTTCGTTCCTGGTAAGATTCCACCTTTTCCGGGTTTAGCACCCTGGCTCATTTTAATTTCAAACATCCTGACCTGCTCGTGCGCAGCAGCCTCTTTTAACCTGCTGATGGACAGTTTTCCAGACGCATCGCGGTAGCCATATTTTGCAGTCCCAATCTGCGCCACGAGATCGGCGCCGCCTTGCAAGTGGTAGTCTGAAATCCCTCCCTCGCCCGTATTCATCCAACAACCCGCTTTTTTCGCCCCTTGGCTCAGAGCAAGCACGGCCGGTTGAGACAAGGCTCCAAAACTCATCCCCGAAATATTAAAGAAAGAACCCGCTAAAAATGGCGTCCTGGTAGTGGGGCCGATAATCATCGACTGTGGGGAGACGGACTCTTCTTCTAGCATTGGAAACGCACAATTGGTAAAGAGTATTTTGCCTGGATGACCAATGTTGCGAGTAGAACCGAACCCTTGAGTGGTCGAGAGATTCTTAGCAGCACGATAAACCCAGCTGCGCTGAGCGCGGTTAAAGGGACGCTCGTCTTGATCGGCAGCGTACAGGTATTGGCGCATAAATTTGCCTAAGTATTCAAACAAATATCGAAACCGAGCAATAACAGGATAGTTGCGACGAAGGGTGTGGTCGCTCTGGAAGCGATCAATTATATACAGGACAACCAAGAGTGCTACCAACGTGCCTACCGAGATAATAAACAGGATCGACATCCAATATAAAACGTCTAAGACCCAGTCAAGAGTTGTTATCTCCATTTAAAACTCTTCCTTTTTGTCTCTAGAGTGTATTTGTTAATTCAGTGAACGACGTCGATATTTTAGACGCTGTTTTGATGACGATCATAATGATTACTTTAAACCATTAACGAACGTCTCTCAGTATAGTCCGCTTTTTTAAAAAATTTCGGCTACTTTGGACTCTCACCCTACTCTTGAGCGTGGGATAGATATCTCAATAAAAAACCCGCATTTATGCGGGTTTTTTATTGGGCCAATAGATTAGATAGTAGACTACTTAGTAGACTACTTAATGTCCTTCCAGTACTCTCTTTTTAGCAGATAGGTCAATAACAACAACACCAGTAAGAAGGCGATGACTTTCCAACCAAGATCTAAACGATCAATTTTTGAAGGTTCACTGACGTACTCTAAAAAGTTAGTGATGTCACGCGCCGCCTCAGCGTACTCCTTTTCGCTTGAATGGCGCTGAATGCCTTCCAATACGTTTGGCATGACTGTGCCTGGCAAATAGCGGTTATCCCACTCACCCTTCTCATCCTGCTCATAACCGCGTAAAAAGCTGTAGATATAGTCTGAGCCTTTCACACGCGTCATCAGTGATAAATCTGGTGGTTCAGTACCAAATACTGCCATAGCAACGCCAGGAAGCATACGACTGTTGACATCATCAACCACCGTGCTTTGACCATACGCCATTTCAGCAACGATCGCATCGTCATCCCATCCTAGGTTACGAGCGATGCGGTTATAACGAATGTAACTGACTGAGTGGCACGCCATACAATAGTTGGAAAAGAGCATCGCGCCACGCTTTAAAGAGTCTTTATCTCGCAAGTTATTCTGCGCAGACTCCTGGGTAATCCCGTAAGCACCTGCCGCTTGGACAGTAGCCGTTTGAGAGAGCAGAAAGAAACTCAAAATTAATAAAAGTCGTTTCATCTAAGTCACCCTCTCTGGTACTGGCTTGGTTTTTTCGTACTTCGAAGTAAAGGGCAATACTAAGAAGAACAAGAAATACAAAGCGGTAAATATTTGTGATAACTTTGTCAGTTCAGGCGTTGAAGGCAACGTGCCTAACCAGCCTAGTGCGATAAAGCTGATCACCAGCATCGTTAACAATAATTTAAACGAAATTCCACGATAGCGAATCGACTTCACTTTGCAACGGTCAAGCCACGGCATCGCGAAGAGCACCGCAATCGCCCCCCCCATGGCAACAACGCCCAGGAACTTATCGGGAATCGCACGCAATATCGCATAGAAAGGCGTGAAGTACCAAACGGGCGCAATATGGTCTGGGGTTACCAGCGCGTTGGCCGGCTCAAAGTTAGGCGCCTCTATAAAATAGCCGCCCCCCTCTGGTGCATAGAACATGACCACGGCAAACAAGGTCATAAAGAAAACAGCGCCCATCATGTCTTTTACAGAGTAGTAAGGATGAAAAGGGATGCCATCAATTGGTAAGCCTTTCTCGTTTTTATAATCCTTAATCTCAACACCGTCTGGGTTATTCGACCCCACCTGATGTAACGCAACGATGTGCATAAAAATTAGGATGACCAACACCAACGGCAACGCGATAACGTGCAGTGCAAAGAAGCGATTTAAGGTTACATCGGAGATCACAAAATCGCCTCGAATCCATAAGGCTAAATCAGGCCCTATCACGGGAATGGCGCCAAATAGAGAGATGATGACTTGCGCGCCCCAATAGGACATTTGACCCCATGGCAGCAAGTAGCCCATAAACGCTTCGGCCATTAACACCAAAAACAACATCATTCCTAGTAACCAAACCAGCTCTCTCGGCTCTTTATAAGAGCCATAAAGCAAACCACGCATCATGTGCAGGTAGATCACTACAAAGAATGCAGAAGCGCCCGTCGAGTGCATATAGCGAATCAGCCAGCCCCACTCGACATCTCGCATAATGTATTCAACGGACTTAAAAGCCTCAGCCGCGCTGGGTTTATAACTCATGGTGAGCCAAACGCCAGTGACGATCTGGTTCACAAAGACCAGCAGTGCCAAGGCGCCAAAAAAGTACCAAAAGTTAAAGTTTTTAGGCGCATAGTATTCGCCCACATGTTTATTCCAGGTACTGACTAACGGGTAGCGTCGATCAAACCAGGCCAGCAGCGTTGATTGCGGCTTACTTTGTTCGGACATATTTTGCTCAGACATTATGCAACGCCTCCTTCTACAGGGTCTTCACCAATACGAATCAACTCTGCTGTCACAAAGTGGTGTGGGGGAATCTCAAGGTTGGTCGGTGCAGGAACAGACTGAAAGACTCGGCCCGCCATATCAAAGCGGGAGCCGTGACACGGGCAGAAGAACCCTCCTTGCCAATCAGCGCCTACATCTGGAGAGCCAATCGCTGGTCGGTATAAGGGCGCACACCCTAAGTGGGTACAGATTCCAACCACGACCAGATACTCGTCTTTAATCGCACGCGCTGGATTCTTACAGTACTCTGGTTGATCGGACTCTTCTGAGGCCGGATCGCGCAGCTGTTTGTCTAGAGGTGCTAAACCACTCAGCATTCCTGGCGTTCTACGAATGACCCAAACAGGCTTGCCGCGCCATGCAACGGTTAACATCTGTCCAGGTTGCAATTGACTTACGTCTGCATTGATAGGCGCGCCTGCCGCCTTGGCTTTTTCACTCGGTTGCCATGAACTGACAAACGGGACTGCTAAAAAAGTGGCGCCTACTGCACCAACGACACCTGTCGCACCTGTGAGGATTTTACGGCGTTGTAAATTAACGCTCACATTGTTTTGTTCTTCTGTCGACATACCTGTCTTCCTAGTTTACCCAAGCAAATTCCCGTCATTCTACCGAAGGTCACTGCAAATTCCCATCAGTATTTACTCATAAGCCTATTAAATAAACTTTACCTATCGCTTGTCATAAGTAATTCTTACTGCTTTAAACAGCGTTATATCGAGCTATACGGGGTTTTCAATCTCTACAAAATGAGACTCAATCTTAAATTTATCCGCCAAATGTTCACCCAACATCTTAATTCCAAGACGCTCAGTAGCATGGTGTCCAGCCGCCAAATAGTGAATTCCCGCCTCGCGTGCCAAGTGCGTGGTCTGCTCTGACACTTCACCGCTGATATAAACGTCCGCTTGCCACTCTATCGCCTTGTCGATGTAGTT
>CAZVPH010000141.1:0-5398 GCA_964628125.1 uncultured Thiosulfatimonas sp.
AGACTCGCTTGATCAAGAACAGGTAAAACCGACATTTTACGATCAATCCGTCGATTCAAGCCCATTAGGACTTTACCGGGTCCCAGCTCATACAAGCTTTCGACGCCTTGTGCTTTCATGGCGTTAACGGTTTCAACCCATTGCACTGGCCGATAGAGTTGTTGCACCAATAAACTTTTAATCTCATCGACACTGGTCGCCTGCGCGAACTGAACATTGTGCAGAACCGGGACGGTTGGCATTTTAAACGCCATTTTAGCCAGAGTTTCGGCCAATTTATCGGCAGCAGGTTTCATCAATGAACAGTGCGACGGCACACTGACCGGCAGAGGCACAACGCGTGACGCGCCCGCTTCGGTCATCAGAGGCAACGCTGCGTCGACGGCGTCTTTATTGCCAGCAACAACAACCTGGCCTGGTGAGTTAAAGTTAACCGCTTCAACCACGCCATCGACCTGTGCACAGACTGCCACCACTTGGGCGTCTTCTAACCCTAAAACGGCAGCCATTGCACCCTGGCCAGCCGGCACCGCTTCTTGCATTAAGCGTCCACGCTCTGCTACCAGCTCGATCCCTTGCGCCAGAGTCATCACGCCACTGGCCACCAGCGCGGTATATTCACCTAAGGAGTGACCGGCCATAAACGCTGGAGCGACTGATTTTTGGGCTATCAAAGTGCGGTAAACGGCAATTCCGGCCGCTAACATCGCAGGTTGCGTCACATCCGTTTGATTCAAACTGCCCTGTGGATCGTTTTGTATAACTTCCCACAGATCGTAGCCTAACACCTCTGAGGCCTCAACGAACACGGCTTTCACCTCGGGATGTGACTCTGCCAGTTCTGCTAACATTCCAACGGATTGTGAGCCTTGTCCTGGAAAAACGAATGCGTATGACATAATTTAATTCCTACTTTATGAGTATGTGTTTGGAGCATGTATCTGGAGCATGCGCCTGATGTTTGATTACATCTGTTTGAAGTTGTATCTTTGTATAACGAATTTGGGTAGTTTGAACTTACAGCCTCTGTGCGTTAACGTTCTGCATTTGTTACTTTTTACTTTTAAGGTAAACAGTTTACAGAAAATTAAAAGAGGCTAGAGTGGGGTTGCGTAAAGGCTTGTGGTTTCTTGTAGGCTTAATAAGCAGCCGCTAAAAGAGCCCGTAAACTGACTGTGCAGACGGCAAAGTCAGCAGAACAAGTTTTCTTTAACACCCTTAGTAGCGGATTAGAGCAGAACCCCAAGTAAAGCCGCCGCCAAACGCTTCTAGCAATAGTAACTGGCCTCTTTGAATACGACCATCTCTCACCGCCTCATCCAATGCTAACGGCACGGAAGCACTTGATGTGTTTGCATGCTTGTGCACGGTAATCACGGTTTGCGCTTCGGTCAACTTTAACTTTTTAGCCGTTCCTTTGATAATTCTTAGGTTGGCTTGATGCGGTACGAGCCAATCAAGATCTTCTTTTTGCAAACCATTGGCGTCTAAGGTTTCTTGCGCAATACGACTTAACGTATTGACAGCCATTTTAAAAACCTCATTGCCTTTCATCTGCATCGATCTTTCGGCCACCGCATCGGTTTGAGGCAATTTAGACGGGCCAGAAGGCACATGCAACAGCTCTTCGTACTGTCCATCTGCATGAATATGGGTGGACAATATACCCGCTTCTGCTGAGGCTTCTAAAATTACCGCGCCGGCACCGTCTCCGAAGAGAACACAGGTATTACGATCACTCCAATCGGTAATTCTTGATAGGGTTTCCGCCCCCACAACCAACGCGCGCTTTGCCATACCGGTTTTAATAAACTGGTCGGCAACACTTAGCCCGTAAACAAATCCAGAACAAACGGCCTGCACATCAAACGCTGGGCAACCCTGAATTTTTAAACGGCTTTGTAGCAAGCAGGCGGTACTGGGGAATATTTTGTCGGGGGTCGTGGTTGCGACAATAATCAAGTCGATACTGCTCGAATCAATGCCCGCCATCTCAAGCGCGCGCAGACTGGCCTGCTCGGCTAAATCACACGTTGTTTGGCCTTCTGCGGCGATATGTCGCTGCTGAATACCGGTACGTTCACGGATCCACTCGTCATTTGTATCGACCATTTTTTCAAGGTCAGCATTCGTTAGAATTTTTTCAGGAAGATAGCCACCGGTACCGATGATACGACTATAGATTTTTGAATTCATAAACTACTCAATATACAAATATGCCTTCTGCATATCAACATTCAACATAATAGACAGAAGGCGGAACAGGTGGTTTGTAAAACAACACACCTTAAAAGGTACGGGTCTATAAAAAGCTAGAAGAGTTTGCCCTGTAACTTAGACCGTAGCCCGGGCGTTTAACCGAGCTTCTGCACGTGTGTTTTGTTGCTTGACCAGCTTTGAAACTTCGGCTGAGATCAACTCTGGCACATTCTTACTCACTTCGAGTCGCGCTTCTGCAATGGCATAAAAATAAGCATGCCTATCAGCGCCACCATGACTTTTAATGACGATCTTACGTAAACCCAGTAAAGACGCGCCATTGTATTTTCCTGGATCCACTTTCTCTTTAAAAGATTTCAACACAGGATATGACAAGAGCGCGATAAACTTAGTAAATAAATTTCTTTTAAAGGACTGTTTAAGATAGAAAGAGATCATTTTAGCCACGCCTTCCGCAGATTTCAACGCGATGTTACCGTCAAAACCGTCGCAGGCAACCACGTCCACATCGCCTTTAAAGATATCATCACCTTCTACATAGCCAATGTAGTTAATATCGATACCGTCCAGCAGTTGATGGGCGTCTTTGATGCGCTGATGACCTTTAATCTCTTCTTCACCAATGTTCAACAGACCCACCCTAGGCGTGGCACTCTCATCCACCGCTTGTGCAAGAACCGAGCCCATCATCGCAAACTGTGCTAATTGCTCACCGGTACAACCAACGTTTGCGCCTAAATCTAACACGTGCACATGACCTTTCATAGTCGGCATACTGGTGCAGATAGCGGGACGGTCAATATCAGGCAACATTTTCAAAACAAATTTTGCTACGGCCATCAAGGCACCGGTATTTCCGGCACTGACACACGCTTGCGCTTGATCGTTTTTGACCAAATCCAAGGCGACACGCATCGACGACTGTTTTTTGTTTCTTAAGGCTTTTGAGGGCAAATCATCCATTTCAACAACTTGCTCTGCATGTTGAACGCTGATTCTGGAGGGGTCATACTGATAGTTCGAAAGTTCAGCATTAATTAAGTCTTCTTTACCAACTAAAATAATGTGAATATCTGAGAATTTATTGAGCGCATCGATTGACGCTGGAACTGTGACCACTAAACCGTGGTCACCGCCCATCGCATCAATGGCAATATTGATAGCCAAGATTCTTTAAGCCTTATCTTGAACGACTTTTTTGCCTTTGTAATATCCATCGGCAGTCACGTGGTGACGACGGTGAACTTCACCTGTTGTTTCATCAACAGTTAATGTCGGTCCATCAAGTGAATCATGTGCACGACGCATACCGCGCTTTGATGGGGTTTTACGACTCTTTTGAACGGCCATGGCAATCTCCTAAATTATAATCTTAATGTCTTAAATTCTATTTTTTTAACCCTTGCAAGATTGCAAAAGGGTTTGGTTTTTCGGAGCTCAATTCTTGAGATCCGCTATCATCAGCAGCCATTGAATCAATGTCATTGACGTAGTCTAGTGAACTTGTTTGATCGATCGGCGACAGAGGGACCGACAATAAAAGTTCATCTTCTACCCAGTCATAAGCCGATAACTTAAGGTCATCGTCATTACGAAGGAATACTTCAATGTCTGCTGGTAAATCTTCAGCCAATGCCAGCGACGTGGTAAAAATGCCTTTAACTTCCGTATTAATGGGATAGTCGAAAGCATTTAACGAACGCTGACACTGTAAATTAAGTACCGTTTCCAACTTCATGGTAAAAGCAGGGAATCTTAATGCCTTATCATAGAAGAAGTTCAGTTCTACCTGGATGTCTCGATCCGCCGATACAGTCAGCTCTGCCAGACGCTTTAAACGGCTCTGGTTGACTCGTCCCACAAATTGTTTATTATGGTTTACCGAGTTAATGGGGTCGATGTATTCAGGTAGCTTGTCAAACATAGGCGCGAATCATACAGTCAACCTTCGATGAAGTCAAAAAATAACGTTAAAAAACCCACTTTTCTTAGCGTAAAAAAAGCATCGCCTTATAAACCCTCTGCAAACACTGCTTGAGCAACCAAAACAAGCCTACTAAACTGACGCTTAGCCTCGCTTTACAACCACGCCCGCCTCAATTATTATCTCTTTATATTTTTTCTATTTCTATAATTACTGTATTTACTCTAACCCTAGGTCATCGCAACGTCTATGCACCCCACACTCAATGTAATGCCAAAGGTGATTTTGGCTTCTACTTCACCTTTTAGAAAACAACTTCTTGAAAAGCTGCAGCTCGATTTTGAACAGTGCGCTCCTGAAATTGACGAATCGCCACTGGCGAATGAATCACCCAAGGAGATGGTCGAACGCCTTTCTTTAGCCAAAGCCGTCGAGATTGCTCGCAACCAGCCCAATTCAATCATCATAGCGTCGGATCAAACGGCGGTGTTTAAGGGCTTACCGATCGGCAAACCACATACGGTTGAAAACGCCATTAAACAGCTAAGCGACTTTAGCGGACGTTGCATTACTTTCTACACAGGCCTGGTCGTTATCAATACCGCCACCCAACAGACTTACCAAGCCTTGGACACCACAAAAGTCTGCTTTAGAGAGTTAAGCGACGCGGTCATTCGTGCTTACATTGAACGAGAGCAACCTCTCAACTGTGCAGGCAGCTTTAAATCTGAAGGGCTGGGTATTACGCTTTTTAAACGTATAGAGAGCACCGACCCGAACGCCTTAATTGGACTGCCTTTAATTGAGTTAACCGAGTTCTTTGATCGTATGGGCTATCCCCTGCCTTTGCCAAGCGGGCCAAATCACTAGAGCTATTCGAATCAGTGGAATTATTAAAACAGTTGAAAGAATGTTTGACCAGGCCTGGTCAAACTGACTAGAAGGTTAAACCTTTCTAAAACTCCCTCCCTTTAACCATTCTGCATTAGCCAAAGATTCAAAGCTTGCAAGCTGTCCAACTCGGCGACGGGATTGTAGGTTGTTAAAAGATCCATGTGGTGCACGCCATGGCTCAACGCAATACGATCCATGCCGATATTTTGTGCCATCTCCATATCAAAAGTTGTATCTCCGACCATCACCGCTTCGTCCACAGACAGCCCAAACTCCATTAATATCTGCTCCAACATCAAAGGATTCGGTTTAGAAGCTGATTCAACTGGGGTTCGTGTCATGTCAAAATAGATTCCAAAA
>CAZVPH010000142.1:0-5398 GCA_964628125.1 uncultured Thiosulfatimonas sp.
CTCGCCTTTATTAAGAGAGATAGGTTGGGTGATGAGGTCGGCTCTGTTAAGCATCAAAACATCCTGAGTAGGTGAAAAAAGTATATTGTACAGTTGCTGTGTCGTTTTTGTACAGGTATTAAAAAGGGCAGTTATTTGTTCCTTATGATAAACCGAATTTAAAGACCCGTGTTACGAGCAGGCCAACACCGGTCAAATTAGGCCGGTGTTTTCTGTTTTTTTACTCAAAAAGTGTGGATAATATCCGTCGATACGTGCAGTATTACAAGACACAATGATCACGAAGTTTGTTCAACAAGACCTAAAGGTCAAACAGAGGTCAAACAGAGCCGTAGTGTTGCTCGGTCACGGCGTTAGATTTTAGTTCTTTGCATTTTGCGGCCATAGTTAAACAGGACATAACTGCCCCCTCCTAAGGGGCTATTCCAGGTTCGAGTCCTGGTGGCTGTACCATATTCAATTTGTACCATATTAAAATATTAGCCCGTTTTATGCGGGCTTTTTTGTGCCTGACATTTCTAAAGCCTAATGCGCTGAGGAATCGCTGGCGATACTCATGGAATACCGACCTTAAAGCAGGGTGTGGATAAGCTGTTAATAAATCATTAACAAGCTGTGGGTATTATGTAAGGACGGCTATTACGTGGGTTTTTTATGGGTACAAGGAGAGGGGGTGAACGGATTCTAGGCTTACGTTTAAGATGTGGTTTGACCAGGCCTGGTCAAACCTTTGGCTTAATGTGTGGTGGCGTTCGACCTCACTTTCTTAAGTGTTCTTAACGTGACGAATGCATTAAATAATCGAGGATGGGATTGTCTGGCAACCTCATCTCTTTTTTAAGGTACATCGGCAGGTGAACCGGCCGGCTGACCATGCCGCGTTCGGTCATTTCATTGATGGTTTTCAGATAAGCAAAGCTGGTTTTGCCGATATAGAGCGACTCTAAAGACTCTTTACTGTGAATTTTCAGCGCATCTTTTAAACCGCGTAAATACAAGAAATCCTTGGTGAAACCTCCGGCGCGATAAACGCGTGCGGTTAATCGAAACGCTTCGTCTCGGTCAATGCCGTAGTCGTTCATTAAGGTTTTAAAGGTGTGACTGAAATCGTATTGGTTGATCATCATTTTAACGGCGATCACTCGTAACGCCAGGGTCTTTAGACGAGGTAAGTTCATATTGCCGGTCAAATATTCAGTCAAAATCGCCAAGCCTTCTTGGGTGTATGTGTTGCCGGGCAAACCGAGTTTGAAGATTTTTAATTCTTGTAGGTCCGCGTTCAGGGTGGTGACCATATGCACCCCAAGTTCGTGATGAATCAGTGCGTTGATTTCGGTTTTATTCATTTTCATCGATTTATTGATAAGAATGGTTTTTTTGCCGTTGTCGACCATGGCGGAGGCGATAATTTTGTCAGTCACTTCGACCTTACACTGAATGCCGTACTCATCTAAGGCGTCTAAAAAATGTTCTTTGGCGGCTTTTGCATCAATGGTACGCTCTTCAAAGGGTTCAAATGGCTTGGCGTAGAGAATAAAATGCGCCATTTTAATGTCATCTTCACTGGGTTCGCCGTAATAACGTAATGAGTTGTATAAGAAGTTTTCGGTGCCGACGGTCGCCAGTAGATCAATTTTGGTGGCGTAAGAGTCGATGGTGTCGCGGTACATCTGTTGAATCGAGATGTCTGAAATGTCGTTTTCAGGCAAGCGATACAGCTGCTCACGAAACTCAAACGGATTAATTTCCAGCTGACGATAATCAAATTCGGGTGTGTAGTTGTAGTTTTTAGCAAAAAACCGCTTCTTCTCACGCACGATGTTTTTAGGATTGATGTAAGAGAGGGTTGAAATGCCGCTGGCGAGCTGATGCAATTTTTTGTCAAGCTTTAACACCGCCGGTTCAAGTTCAGAGGAGAGCATCTGGGTTTTGAGAACCGGTACTTTTAATTGGCTCTGTTTTGCAAAATAGAGCGCATTCGCCAGAATAATCTCTTTTAAAGCGGATTTTAAACCGTCCAGCACCAGCGGGTAAGACTCACCGTTGAGCTCATTCATAAACACTTTTTTAACTTCGGTCGGCAGCGCAAGAGTGTGTTTAAAGTTCTGTTTTATAAAGGTGGCGAGATAGCCACGGCCAAAAAACACTTCATCAATCGCCGAGCGGGTCTCTGTATTGGGCAGATCCGCCATGCCCAGGCTTTTGCTCCAGTGCTTAATGACTAAGCCCCAGCGAATCGAGTCGAGCTGTTCGGTGCCCACGTTAAAGGTTGGCGGTGAGAGTTCGTTGTCCATACGCAGGTGGTTGTAGGAGTGCAAATCGTAAACCAAGCAGTTGCCATGCAGTTTCTCGATTTTTTTAATCAGCGCGCCAAGGATTCGGTAAAACAGAGCGTGCTTGTTTAAGCTGATCTGGCGTTCGCTCTCGTCTAACGGTTTGGCCCAAACCTGTTTGCCCCAGGCTTCGGTGTAAACGGCGCTTTCCTCTGGACGATTTAGGTCGTATTCGTAGCGTGAATCTAAACCGATTAGGGTGATGGGCATTGAGGAGATCATCTCGCCTGTAAACGGGTCCTCTTCGTAGAGGCGTTCGCTCTCTGACAGGGCGCAATTTTTGGCCAACGCAGAGCGCAGCTGGTGACCGTCATGGATGGCGGTGCAGACAAAAAAACCGTAATCTTCAATTTTGATTTCAAAAGCACCTTCCACGATCGCGTGAAAAAGTTTCTCTTTTTTTATGGCTTTAAGGCAAGCCTTTTCGGAGAGTTTAAGCATCATCAATGGCCCTAGCAAATTCGGATTTCCGAGCGTGAATGTGTTTTTTATTGTCGACGATGTTTTCGATAAAATCGACGATTTTGGTTTGTAACTTAACGCGGTTTAATTTGTTAATACGCATGATGCCACCTGGACTGAGCACGTTGACTTCAATCAGTTTGCCGTTGATGACGTCGATGCCGACGAAGTAGAGACCGTCGCGCACCAGTTTGGGGCCTATGAGTTTGCAGAGCGCTTTTTCGGTTTTAGTTAACACGTGTTTCACGACAGTGCCTCCGGCGTGAACATTTGAGCGAACATCGCCTTGAGCCGGCACGCGTTTCATGGCGCCGATGGCTTCACCGTTGAGCATTAAAATCCGCACATCGCCTTCATCTGCGCCTTCGACGTACTCTTGTAATATGACATAGTTGCCATCCGGGCTGTTGTTGATGTAAAAATCCAACAGGGATCTAAAGCTGGCCTGAGCCTGCTTTTCAACCATGATGACGCCGGCTCCGCCGTAGCCATCCAGTGGCTTCATGATCATCTTATCGGTCGCCGACTCTCGCAAGATCGACTCTAAATACTCGGGGGTTTTAGACACATAAGTTTTCGGAATAAAACGGTTGCCAGGATCGTTAAACGAGGAGGTGTAGAGCTTATTATTGGCGATTCTCAAACCATCAATGTCGTTCATAATAAAGACATCATCGCGCACCGAATCTAAGAAGTTTAAAGCGGTCACGTTCAACGGTGGATCGGAACGCATGACAATTGCATCAAACCCAGCCAACGGCAGCTTTACTTTACGGAACGCCGCATTTTTATAGAAGGTCGAGATATTAGGCGAGGGGGGCGACGATTGAGAAAAGACGTTGCAAAACGCCATGGCGGTTGATTCACGCATGGTCAAATTATGCACGGTGGCTAAGGCCACGGTGTGCTTACGAGAGACACACTCATGAATCATTCTGATCGTGGAGTCGTTCTCTGGATCGACGCGTTCCCAGGGGTACATTAAAAACAAAATATTCATACGGTCTTCCTCTGCCATGCTGAGCGCTCTAAACCTTGAAGTTTACCCGAAAAAAGTGGGGTTAAATAGGAAAATGTAGCCGAAGCGCTGGGGGGTTTGTCAGGGGGCGTAAGTCAGGCAAAAATTAGACAGGATGGGTTTCACCAGGCCTGGTCAGTTTTCAGTTCTGGTGAAAGAAGAGATTCAATAAAACGCTGAGGCGTCGTGCATGACTCGTTTTAATCGTCTTGACGGTTTTTAAAGTTTTTAAACGTTTTAACGGAGTCAGATTTTAATAGGTTGGAATGTCGTCCGTTGGGTAGGGCAGGCGACTGTCGTCGGACATCTCTTCATTAAACCCATCGATCGATTCGGCGACAATATCGCTGCGGGCAAACTGAGCGACATGAAACAACGCCTCCCCTTCATTGACCAAGGGCATTTTCATCTGGCCAATCACAATGCCATTATTTGCGGCGTAGATTTCCATCTCGCTTTCGCCAAAGGGGTCGGAGACCACGCCCATTAAGGTTTTATGAGCAATTACCCGTGCACCATCCGGCACCACCGAGCGAAAAATACCGCTGTGGGGCGCACGAATCCAGAAACTGGAGCGGGCAATGACAGGGTTTTTAGGCTTCTCAACGACCTTGCGCGATTTCGGAATCATCTCCAAGGTGCGCATGACATTAAGGATGCCACGGACGCCGGCACGAATCGAGGTTTCATCAAACCGTAAGGCTTCCCCCGCCTCGTAAAGCAGTACCGGAATATTGCGTTTCACCGCGGCAGAGCGCAGAGAGCCGTCTCTTAAGTTAGAGTTGAGCATTAAGGGCGCATCAAAGGATCTGGCTAAGCTCATGGTGACCTCATCGTCTAAGTTAGCGCGAATTTGTGGCAAGTTAGAGCGGTTAATGGCCCCGGTGTGGAGGTCGATTCCATGGGTGGATTTTTTGACCACTTCATTGAGAAATAGGTGCGCCATTCGGCTGGCAATGGAGCCTTTTTCAGAGCCCGGAAAACTGCGGTTTAAATCGCGTCGGTCCGGCAGATAGCGGGTGTGGTTGATAAAGCCATGTAAGTTGACGATGGGCACTGCAATCAAGGTGCCTTTCAGCCGGCTTAACGCCTTTACTTTGAGTAAACGGCGAATAATTTCGACCCCGTTCAACTCATCGCCATGAATTGCCGCACTGACAAACAGTACGGGTCCCGCTTGTTTGCCGCACAAAATTTGCACCGGCATGGTCAGTTCGCTGTGAGTGTAAAGTTTACCGACAACTAAATCGATGGTTTTGCGCTCACCGGGCAGAATGGTGACCCCACCAATCGTAATGGGTTTGTTTTTTGTGGCCATTCTGTGAGTCTCCGTTGTCCTGCCTAGCCTTTGCCTTTGGTGCGTGTGCTGTGCGGTTTCGCATTTTTTTCGATGAACTCAATCACCATGCTGGCGATGTCTTTTTGAGTGGCGCCTTCAATGCCCTCAAGTCCCGGTGAAGAGTTTACTTCCATGACCACCGGGCCACGATTTGAGCGCAGCAGGTCAACGCCGCAGACGTTTAATCCCATCGCTTTGGCGGCGTTGATTGCCGTGGCTCTTTCGGCCGCGCTGATTTTAATCAGC
>CAZVPH010000143.1:0-5394 GCA_964628125.1 uncultured Thiosulfatimonas sp.
CGTACAAAATGGCGACGTCTTGTTCGATGATCGGTTTAATGTCCGGTCGAACCACCTTAACCACCACCTCGGTTCCGCAGTGCAGTCGTGCGGCGTGAACTTGGGCAATGGAGGCGGAAGCCATCGGAACCGGATCAAATTCAGCATAAGCCTCTTCAACCGTCTGTTTTAAACCCGCTTCAATCAATTGCTTGGAGTGCGCCTCATCAAACGGCGGACAGTCGTCTTGCAGTTTGACCAGTTCGACCGAGATGTCGTGTGGCAGAAGGTCTTTACGGGTCGAGAGCGCTTGGCCAAATTTAATAAAAATCGGCCCAAGCTCTTCCAGTGCTAAACGAATCTGCTCACCGCGACCCGCGACGGATTTTTTACGCCAGTTCCACGGGATAAGCAGGTTCAGGGCGATTAACCAGCTGTATTTGGTGTCGGCAAACACCATTTTATCAATTTGATAATAGGTTAAAACACGATTAATTTTAATCATGCGCATAAATTGTCTAAAGGGTTTCATCGGTTTCATGCTGACGGTTCTTTTTGGAATGCGCATCTAAAGTGCTGGGTTAAAGTATTGGGGTTCATCTTAAATTTTGCCTTGAATCTTATGCCGGGTTTTACGTTGGGCTCTGCACTGAGCTTATGCATTGAACTTATGCGTTGAGTTTACGCATTGAGTATTTAAGAAGAGGCTGGGGTGAGCGTTTGCAAACGCTCAATCCGCTCCGTCAGATCCTCAACCCTTTGTTGGGTTTGCTGGACCTGATCTGTAAAGTGATGAACATGAGAGTGGGTGGGCAGGCTGTTGATCTCAAACTGCAGATACTCTTTGACCGTGTCGCCCAAGTTCTGCTGAGCACTCTTTTTTTGCTCAAACAGAGTGCGAATGCCGTGACCGATTTTAAAGGCGATCAAATCACCGGTGTAATGCGACAGCTGTTCTTCCCAATCAATTTCAAGGCCGCAAAGCCCGTCGATAAACTGCTGTGCCAGTTCGACATCGCCACTCATCAAGTGGGGTGTAAAAGCGCGCGTTAATGGAATGCTCATAAACTCCAATAAAGTGCTCGTCATCGTGGCGTCTGGTTCGCCGTTCAGTTGGTTTTGCACACTGACCTGTTGCTCGGTAAACAGAAAAAAGAGTGGCGTCGAAACCGGAGCTAGAGTGAGCTGAATCACCTTGTCTTCCAACCCTTTAAAGGCACTACCCTGCTCGTCATCTAAACGCAACGCAGCATTGAACACTGATTCAATGCTGTTCGATAATGAAATATTCACCAGGCCTGGTTGGTTTTGCGTTGGTTTTTGCATTGGTTTCTGCATGACGGTGCTCGATGTTATTGAATGTCTGGTTTACTGGTTTTAAAGAAGGGCTGTCGTCTCTCTATTAAAGCTTTAAATGGGGACTAAAACTTCCAGCCTCTGTGCAGCGCAACAATCCCTTCGGACATATTTAAATAGTCTGCTTTATCAAAGCCCGCATCCAACATCATCTGCTTGAGTGTTTCTTGGTCAGGGTGCATCCGAATTGATTCGGCCAGATACTGATAGCTCTCTTCGTCGTTGGCGATAAATTTGCCCATTTTCGGCAGAATGTTAAACGAATAAAAGTCATAAAATTTGGCAAACAGTGGCTGGGTTACTTTGGAGAACTCTAAAATCATCAGCTGTCCGCCGGGTTTTAAAACTCGATACAGCTCTTCGAGGGCTTTGTCTTTATTGGTGACATTGCGCAACCCAAAGGCGATGGTGCACAGATCAAAGGTGTTGTCTGGAAACGCCAACGCTTCTGCATTGGTGATGGTGTAATCAACATTGCCGGCAATGCCGTCATTGATTAAGCGATCACGGCCGACACGCACCATGCTTTCGTTAATGTCGGCTAGGACCACACGGCCGGTTTTGCCGACGCGCTTGGCAAAGGCTTTGGTTAAATCGCCGGTGCCGCCGGCCAAGTCCAACACCACATTGCCTGGACGAATGCCGCTCAGTTCAATGGTGTGACGTTTCCAAAGGCGGTGTACGCCCATCGACATCACGTCGTTCATAATGTCGTAATTACTGGAGACTGAGTCAAACACACCTTTGACCTTTTTGACTTTCTCTTCTAACGGCACTTCTGTAAAACCGAAATCGATGGTTTGTTTATTTTGCTTCAGGTCTTGGCTCATTTTTAGGCTCATCTTCAAGGTTCAGGTTCAGGTTTGGGTTCAAGTTCACGTTCACGTTCAATTCAAGTGTTAACGAATCAAGTCACCGCCGTACTCACGGGGTCTATTGTTTTAGTTTGTCGAGTTCAGGGTGTGTATGGCCCGCGCGCATCAAGCGACTTAGATAGTCCATCCAGTATTCTTGCTGATGTTTTCCCAAATCGTACAGAGTGGGCCAGCTGTAAATCCCGGTGTCGTGACCATCGCTAAAATGCAGCTTAATCGCATAGTTGCCAACCGGCGTGATGTCGACAATCGACACGTCGCGTTTGCCCACTTGCAACACCTCTTGACCCGTCGCATGGCCGGCCACTTCGGCGGAGGGGGAGTAGACCCGCAGGTATTCACAGCTTAACTCAAAGGTTTCGCCACTGTCGAACTGAATCTCCAGCGTGCGCGAGACTTGGTGCAGTTTTATATCGGTTAAGGTCGGTGTTTTATCGGGACGGTTTGCCATGTCGGTTCACTCTCATTTTTATCGTTGCGTTGACCCGCAGTTTTATAAAATAAATTGCGATAAATCTTGATCCTTAGCCAGTTCGCCCAAACGTTCTTCTACAAACTCGGCGGTGACTACAACCTGTGTGCCTGCACGGTTGGGCGCATCGAAAGAGACCTCTTCCAGCAAGTGCTCTAACACGGTATGCAAACGGCGCGCGCCGATGTTTTCGGTGCCTTCGTTGACGTCAAACGCGATCTGCGCCAAGCGTTCAATGCCCGCCTCGGTAAAGCTTAAATCTACCCCTTCGGTTTTTAAAAGGGCGATCGCTTGACGCGTTAAGGAGGCGGTGGGTTCGGTCAGAATGCGCACAAAATCTTCCACGCGCAAAGATTTTAACTCCACTCGAAGTGGCAAGCGGCCTTGCAGTTCTGGAATCAGATCCGACGGTTTGGCGACATGAAACGCACCCGAGGCGATGAAGAGAATGTGGTCGGTTTTAATAATGCCATGTTTGGTCGAAACGCTGCAGCCTTCAATTAACGGCAGCAGGTCACGTTGCACGCCTTCACGCGAGACACTGCCACTGTTTTCATTGCCTTTGGCCACCTTGTCGATCTCATCGATAAACACAATGCCATTTTGTTCGACGTTGTCAATCGCCTGTGCCTTAATGTCTTCTTCTTTAACCAAGCGCGCCGCTTCCTCTTCCGTTAGAGCTTTTAAGGCTTTTTTGATGGTCAGTTTGCGCGTCTCTTTTTTGGTTTGGCCTAACCCTGCAAACATGCCTTGCAGTTGTTGGGTCATCTCTTCCATGCCTGGCGCGCCCATAATCTCAACGTGAGCAGGGGCGGCGCTGAGTTCTAACTCAATCTCTTTGTCATCCAAATCGCCTTCACGCAAGCGTTTACGAAATTTTTGACGAGTCTCTGCCATGGTGCTGTGGCTCTCCTCTTCACGACCGCGTGCGGGAGGCAGTAAAATATCTAAAATTCGTTCTTCGGCAGCGTCTTCAGCGGAGCGCCCGACATTTTTGATGGCATTTTCACGGGCAATTTTAATGGCGTTTTCAAGCAGATCGCGAATAATGGAGTCGACATCGCGTCCCACATAACCAACTTCGGTAAACTTGGTGGCTTCAATTTTTAAAAAAGGTGCATTGGTTAATTTGGCTAAACGACGCGCAACTTCCGTTTTACCCACCCCGGTTGGGCCGATCATTAAGATGTTTTTGGGCGTGACTTCTTGGCGCAAGTTTTCGGGCAATTGATTACGGCGCCAGCGATTACGCAACGCGATCGCCACCGCGCGTTTGGCGTCTGCTTGACCAACAATATGGGCGTCTAGGCTGTGAACAATCTCATTGGGGGTCATCATTTAGGTAAACTCTCCTTAAGCAGGTGTGTGGACGTGTTTATGTGGGCGTATTTATATTTAACGTATTTATATTTAATATTTATATTTAATATTTATATTTAAATTGTGTGGCTTTATTTGACGTACTCTTTAAGCGCCATTGAACGCCTAATGTTTAAACGTGGTTTTAACGCACTTGGTTTTAAAGCGGTTTTTAAAAATTTAGGCGCGAGCACTGACTCAAGTGCGAGTCTTAACTCAAGCGCCTCAAACGCATTACTCTGTGCACCACAAATTTCAGTGAAGAGACATTATAAAGTAAACCTCTGCGTTTTGCGTGCTGATGACAAGTTGGGGGTACGCGTGGTGCAAATGCAGGAATTTTTCGAATGCGCGGAGTCAAGTAGATAGGCGATTGAGCAGAAATACAAAGAGGGGGGTGTTACCTAGAAATCGCGTTCGGTTAGCTTGACAGGCAAGGACATCTATAAGTTGTATATAATATGAGGTTTGCAGGTTCTATGAGAGGCATGAAAGACGCAGGGTTCGAGTTTAAAGTCTTTCTGAAACCGTTCTTTCATAAGCCACATAAGCCACATAAGTTCCATAAATTCTTTTAATCGATAGTATTAGACACAGACAAACAGAAGCGCAGCATGACAGAGCAGAGAGTAAAAACTATAAAACAGTTGGCGAGGCAGCAGACAACTCACGCACACTCAACAAGTTCAGAAGACCTAACAAATCGAGCAGGCCTGGTAGGTTTGGTAGGTTTGTTAAGTTTGGCAGAGTTGTTTCATTTTTCAGTGATGCCGTCGATCCAATTGTTTGCAGAGAAGGGGGCAGTATGAGTCGCGAAACGCCATTGCACGCCGAAGACATTGCTAACTATTTAGATAAAAATCGAACCTTCTTCCATGTGTTTCCTAATTTATTGGATGAGTTGAGCTTACCGCACCCCAAAAGCGGCAAAGCGGTCTCTCTGCTTGAGCGTCAGGTCTATCAACTGCGTGAACAGCGCGACGGCTTGCAAATTGAAGTCGATGGGTTAATGGAGGTCGCTGGCGAAAACAGTCAACTGTTCCAAAAAGTGCAAACCTTCACCAAAGCGTTGATGGCGACTCAAACCGATCAGCAGGCGGTCGACTGTATTTACGACACATTGCGCGAATTGTTTGAGGTTGATTACCTCTCTTTAGTGACCTGGGATGTGCCAAAAATCAGTTTGCGGGGCGTCAGTCAGCTGGGCGTTAGCCAAACGTGGTCGGAGACCTTAAAAGGGCGGATGCGCGTACAACAACCGGCGTGCGGATTGTTGGAGAAAGAGTGGCAAAACGGACCTTTTCACACTCAAGACGCCATCACCTCGGTCTGCGTGTTGCCTTTAGGAGATCA
>CAZVPH010000144.1:0-5369 GCA_964628125.1 uncultured Thiosulfatimonas sp.
GAGTTACTGTCGATTGATCCAATTACTCTAATCATCGCTGCGATACTGCTGCTGGCCACGCTGTTTACCGTCTATTACCATAAACAACACCTCATCTCGCTTCTGATGATGGGCTTGGTTGGCTTAATCGTCTCGTTAACCTTTGTGAAATTTTCAGCCCCCGATTTGGCGCTAACCCAACTCTCGGTTGAGATTGTGACCGTAGTTCTATTGCTGTTGGCGCTCTATTTTTTACCGCAAAATAGCCCAAAAGAGATTGGAAAAACTCGCATCTCCAGAGATGTGGTCATCTCACTGCTCTCCGGTATAGGCGTTACGCTCTTTACCATGGCGGTGCTCACTCGTGAATACGATCCTATCTCCAGCTTCTTCTTAAGCAACAGTGTGCCAGGCGGCGGCGGCACCAACGTAGTGAATGTTATCTTGGTGGATTTCCGTGCCTTTGATACCTTAGGCGAAATCATCGTCTTAGCGCTTTCAGGCTTAGGCGTATATGCCATGTTGGAACACCTAAAACTGCCAGAGCCGTGTAAAAATAGCTTTGTGCACGGCTGGACCAATGACCCTCATCCACTGATTATGCAGACCCTAACCCGAGTGTTGTTTCCGTTGATGATTATGATGGCGGTGTTTATCTTCCTGCGTGGTCACAATATGCCAGGTGGTGGCTTTATCGCTGGCTTGATTGCCGCTGTTGCATTGATTGTGCAGTATCTCTCAAATGGTTCGGATTGGATCGATGAACGTTTAAAACTCAATATGCATTTAGTGATCGGTTTTGGTCTGTTAATCGCCACCGCCACTGGTTTGGTGGCGATGGGATTAGATTATCCATTCCTAACCTCTGCGTTCACCCATTTGGAGTGGCCAATTGTCGGTCAATTTGAGGTGGCCAGTGCCATCGCCTTCGATTTAGGGGTGTTCTTAGTGGTGGTCGGCACGACCGTTCTAATCATTGCTCAACTGGGTAAGATGAGCACCAAGACAGACGATTTTGAACAAATTGACCACATTACGAAGCAGACCACTGAAAAGAGAGGGACTTAAACAATGGAATGGCTCATTGCAATGATCATCGGTACTTTAACGGCTGCAGGGATTTATCTAAGCTTGCGAGCGCGCACCTTTCCCGTTGTGGTCGGTTTGACCCTTTTGGCTTATGCGGTCAACGTATTTCTGTTCGCCATGGGGCGCCTTACCATCGGTCAACCAGGTGTGATCAGCGACACGGCTTTGGGTTATACAGATCCACTGCCACAAGCGTTGGTGTTAACCGCGATTGTGATCGCCTTTGCCATGACCGCGTTTTTGATTGTGTTGGCGTTAAAAGCCAGAGGTGAGTTGGGCAACGACCACGTCGATGGAGTGGCGGTTGATTTAGATGAGGCGCAAGGATATTCAGCCCCATCGCATGAAACCCAAACCCGCTCGAAGGGAGACGCTTTATGAGCTCTTTAACCACTTTACCGCTTTTAATCCCACTGATTATGAGCTTCTCTCTATTGTTGATTCGTTCACAAGGCAACGGACTGCAACGCAGCCTGAACCTATTGGCTGTGATGGCGTTAATTGTCATCAGCGCACTGTTGGTTGTCAGCAGTCTAACCGGTGATTATCAGGTCTATCTGTTAGGCAACTGGGAAGCGCCGTTTGGGATTGTACTGGTGCTGGATCAGTTGACTGCCATGATGTTACTGATCACGTCGCTGTTGGCGTTGGGCGCTTTATGGTATGCAGTTCGAACCAAAACCGACGAAAAAGGCAGCCATTTTCACGTTCTATTTCAACTGCAACTACTGGGGCTTAACGGCGCCTTTATGACCGGTGATCTGTTTAACCTGTTTGTATTCTTTGAGGTACTTTTGTTGGCCTCTTACGGACTGATCTTGCACGGCAGCGGCGCACAGCGCACCAAAGCCAGTTTGCATTATGTGGTGATAAATCTAATCGGCTCAACCCTGTTTTTATTTGCGGTCGGTGCACTTTACGGTATTTTAGGCACACTGAATATGGCCGATTTGGCGAGTAAAATTGCCTTACTGCCGGCTGAAAACCAAGCCGTGGTTGCCTCAGCAGGCCTATTGCTATTGGTAGTGTTTGGAATCAAAGCCGCCATGTTCCCGCTCTATCTTTGGTTACCTGGCGCCTACGCCAACACGTCGGCTCCTGTGGCCGCACTGTTTGCCATTATGACCAAAGTCGGCATCTACTCAATCATTCGAGTGCACGGCACCCTTTTTGGGGAAGGCGCAGGCGATCTAGCCTACTACTACCTGCCCTGGATATTAGGCTTAGGTTTAATCACCCTGCTGCTGGCGTCACTCGGTGTCATTGCAGCGCGTGGATTGCGTGAGCAAGTGGCTTATTTAGTGCTCGCATCGATTGCGACCTTATTAATTGGGGTCGGTATCAATAATCCCGCAGCGCTATCCGCCACTTTCTACTACTTAATTCACTCCACCCTGATCGCCGGCGCGATGTTCTTACTGGCGGACATCATTGCAAAAGGTCGTGGCATTGTGGACGATCAATTCATCCCCGCGCAGAGTATTCCAAGTGCAGTTTTGGTCGGCTCAATCTTTCTGTTTGGTGCCATCGCCATGACCGGTATGCCGCCCTTTTCAGGATTTTTAGGCAAAGTACTGATTTTATCTGCGGCGCTGAACCATGCTTGGTATCCGGTGATTTTTACTGTAGTGTTAATCTCCAGCTTACTGCTAATCATAGCGCTGGCGCGTTCTGGCTCACTGCTTTTCTACCGAACACAACCGGAGGCAAAACAGTCGTCAGAAAAGACCACCCTTCCACCTGCTGAGCCTCTAAATCAATCCGCTTTGCTGTCAGTGATTTTCTTACTTTCGGCCGCGGTTATTTTGGTGGTATTTGCCAACCCAATCACCGACTACACTCAACAGATCGCCCAACAACAGTTTAATACAGCCCATTACATTCAAGCGGTTCTGAGTGCAACGGCCATAATAGAGTAGAGTGATAATCTCGATGTTAAAGATGTTAAAAAAAATACTCCCCCACCCGATCCTAACCGTGATTTTATTAATCGTTTGGCTGTTTTTAAACAACACCATCGACATCGGTCACGTTGTTTTGGGTTTAATATTGGCTATTTTTATTCCCTGGTTAACCTCCGCTTATTGGCCAGAAGAGAACTGTATAAAAAAACCTTTAATTTTATTGAAGTTTTTACGGGTGGTTCTGTGGGATATTTTGGAAGCAAATTTTGTGGTCGCAAAATTAGTACTCGGCAAAAATAAAAATTTAAATCCTGGATTTATAACGGTCGAACTTGATGTTAAAAGCCCGCTTGGAATCAGTGTGTTAGCCAATGTAATCTCTTTGACACCCGGCACTGTCTCTTGTGACCTCTCGCAAGATCGACAATCACTCATCGTCCACGCGTTGCACATTGAAGACGCACAGCAGATCATTGATGAGATTAAACAACGATATGAAAAACCCATTATTGAGGTGTTTACAGAATGTTAAAAATTGCTATTCAAATCGGTTTTGTAATGGTCGCCATCGCGTTTATATTCAGCACCCTTCGGCTCATTAAAGGCCCTTCCGTGCCCGACAGAATACTGGCCTTAGACACCCTCTATATCAACGCCATTGCCTTGCTAATCCTTTTGGGAATTCATCTCGGCAGCGCGCTCTACTTTGAAGCCGCTTTGTTGATTGCATTGATAGGTTTTGTCAGCACCATTGCGTTAAGTAAATACCTGTTACGCGGTGATATTGTTGAGTAATCAGTCGATGACCGATTTAAAACGCCATCGGAAACGTTTCTGATTGAGAGTGGACAGCTTCTTACAGAAATTCGTCGCTCTTAGCTTGAAATTAGATTTAACAAAATGCTCAATATTAGACTCAGTGGTCGGCCCAAACTTACTGATAGACTCTACCGTTTTAAGGATAAATTATGTTTGAAATTCTCGTCGCAATTTTAATTATTTTAGGCGCTATTTTTACTTTGCTGGGATCGTTTGCGCTCTACAAATTGCCCGACTTTTACATGCGGTTACACGGGCCAACCAAAGCGACCACGCTGGGTGTCGGCGCCATATTAATTGCATCAGCGATCTATTTTTCGTTTATCACTGAATCGATCAGCACTCACGAAATTTTAATCACCATTTTTTTGTTTATTACTGCGCCCGTCAGCGCCCATTTAATGGCAAAGGCAGCGATGCACATTCAATTAAAAACGGTCGATAAAAATAAAACCGCTAACTCTTCGGATGAAGAACACTCAAACTCTTAAGTCCTCAAATCGGTCTGATAAAACAGTTGATTCCAATTTTAGTCTGGTTTAATTTTTGTTTATTACGTTAGGCTTGCTAAAAAATAAAAACTGCAGATGGAGTTGGCTAAAAACACCACTGTGGCGTATTCAACCAGGCCTGGTTGAACGATTAGAACAAAAACCCATCTACACAGCCTATGAAGTTTTAAAACGCTCTAGGACTCTCAGATGGATTTTAATTCTTAATAAAAACTTTAAAATACTCATCACTTCTCATCACTTTTTTACGAACTTAAGTGTTCCTACTTTAAAACGTGATCATCAAACTTTCTTCTAATCAAAATCAAAATCATCCAATGCCGTCGCTGGCATTTTGCCGTTGTAAATTAAATTGGTTCGATACTGCAGATAGCTTTCACGTGCAAATATATAGGGATCTGGCTGATTTTTAAGATCCATAATCAGATCTGCAACCTTCGTGTAATCCACAAATTTTTCGCCTAGAAAAATCAAACTTCGCTCTCTAAAATCCACGTCAATAAAATAGTGATAGACAGGATCGTAGACCGATTCTATCGAGCCCCCCGCTAATTCACGCATTGTAAAAGGCCCTACAAACGGCAGCACTAAATAGTTGGTTTCATTCCAAAGTCCCCAGTGATAAAGCGTTTGTCCAAAATCTTCTTTCTTATCCGCCAGGCCTGCTGGGGTCGCAATATCCAACAAACCAAACAAACCAAAAGTACTGTTTAGAGTAAAACGCATCACACCCGTCAACCCATCCTCAATATCACCTTGTAAGAAGCTGTTAAGCGATGATAGAGGTACTGCCAGGTTGCTAAAAAAGTTACTGAACCCTGTGCGTGCGGGTTGCGGAACAAAGTCGGTGTAGGCGGTTGCAACGGGTTGTCCAATTGCATTATTGAATTGCATATTAAATTCAAAGACCGGTCGGTTAAACGACTCGTAGGTGTCATTGGCACTCATAGGCGGAGGCGGAGCCGGTTTCGACAGAGTCGAGATGGGTGCCAAAAATTCGTAGGTTTCTGTTTCTCGACCTGCTTTAACACTTGATTACAAGTTCAAGAATACGAATAGAAAAAAG
>CAZVPH010000145.1:0-3122 GCA_964628125.1 uncultured Thiosulfatimonas sp.
ACTGACGTCAATCTCACGACACATAATATTGGACGACATATCGGCAATAACCGGCTTGCCTTGTGCAAACACCTGTTCAAGCAGTTCTTCCTGAAACTCTAAGCCAGTAATAGTCTCATTCGAGCAGAGGTGAATATACTTTGCATTGTCACTGAAGCGCCATTGCGATGGGTCAGCAATCTCGGTTGGATTGCTGCCTTCACCACCGGTGACGATATTAATATTGACGTAACGTGAAGCCTCTTTTATCGCTTTATCCGACCAGACGCCCGTATTGAAATAATCAACCGTGTCGCCTTCGGCGGTTAAATTCAACGGAATCGCTGAAAACTGCATCGACGCTCCACCGTGTAAAAACAAGACTTTATAGTTTTTTGGAATCGCCATGAGGTCACGCAGGTCTGCTTCTGTCTGATGCACAACCGACATAAACTCTTTGCTGCGATGACTGATTTCCATCACCGACATGCCGGTTTCGTGCCAGTCCAAAAACTCACCGGAGGCTTTTCGCATTACCGCTTCAGGCAGCATCGCTGGACCTGCACTAAAATTAAAGGCTCTTGACATGTTATTTATTCCTATTGTTAGGATTCTATTTAAATCCGCCTACACGACTGCTTAAGAAGTTGCTTTAATCGTTTGCCTTAAGGACTTGTTTTAAGTGCTTATTTCAAGCATTTATCCAACTTAAACAACGATAAGCCATTTTTTGAGTCCATCAGGCGTTTTAGAAGCGGGCTAGATCAATTAAGCCGGTAACATTAAGCACGTAGCATTAAGTACACAGCATTAAGTACACAGCATTAAACCCGCTTCTAAAACGGCTAAAAGGCACAATGCTTTTGAGCATTGTGCCTTGAATGTATCACGATTAACAAAAGTGTTATGAGTCGTTACGCTCACCCTCTTTAGTCGAATCGTCACTGTTTGGAGTTTCGTCCATTTCGTCAGCCTTGTCTACAGCACTCACTTCGCCCACTTGGTCGTCGTGCGTCACCGCGGTGACCTTGCCTTCAAGAATAGAGTCCTCATCATCCAGCAAAAGCTCGTCTTCAACATCGACAACGGCAAGACCGACGACTAATTCGCCTTTAGTGACGTTAATCAACTTAACGCCTTGCGTATTACGTCCAACCACCGAAACCTCGGAGACTCGTGCACGAACCAGAGTGGCTTTATTGGTAATCAATACCATCTCTTGCTCAGGCACAACTGAGACTGCGGCAACGACGGAACCATTACGCTCAGAAGTTTTAATCGAAATAACCCCTTGTCCACCACGGTTAATTGTAGAGTATTCTTCCACCGGAGTACATTTACCAAAACCGTTTTCGGTTGCGGTCAAAATCAAGGTATTCGGTTTAGCCACCTGCATGCTGATGATTTTTGCACCATCCATCAATCTCATGCCTCGAACACCACGCGCCGTACGGCCCATGACGCGAACATCAGACTCTTTAAAGCGAATCGCTTTGCCAATATTGCTGAACAACATAATTTCTTGTTCGCCATCGGTTAAGGCCGTGCCGACTAACTCGTCGTCGTCCAGCAGGTCAACGGCAATAATGCCATTGGCACGTGGGCGTGAGAAATCTTTGAGTGCCACACGCTTCACGATAGAGTTGCGCGTAGCCATAAAGACAATACGGTCGTCAAACTCGTTCACGGGCAACACAGAGGTGATGTGCTCACCCTCTTCCAAAGGCAAAATATTCACGATCGGCTTGCCGCGACTGCCTCGACTGGCCAGCGGCAACTGCCACGTTTTTTGCCAATAGAGTTTGCCCTTATTGGAGAAGCACAGCAACATGTCATGGGTACTGGCGACAAACAGCTGGCCGACCTCATCTTCTTCTTTCATTGCGGTTGCTGATTTACCACGGCCGCCTCGTTTTTGCGCACGGTAGTCGCTGAGAGGCTGGGTTTTAATGTAACCGTCTTCCGAAAGCGTCACGATTCGGTCTTCAACCGCAATTAAATCTTCGGCGTCTAAATCTTGATAGCTGTGATCAATAAACGTACGACGCGCATCACCAAAGCCTTCAACGACTTCATTTAACTCTTCTCGGACCACTTCCGTTAAACGATCAGGGTTTCTTAAGATGTTTAAATATTCAGTGATTTTCTCAATCAAGCCCTTGTATTCATCAATAATCTTATCTTGCTCTAAACCCGTTAAACGGTGCAGACGCATCTCAAGAATTGACTGAGCTTGAATCGGTGACAATCGATAAACATCACCGTCCGCCCCAAATCCTTCAGGCAGATCTTCTGGACGAATGTCTTTTAACTCGACACGCCCTAGCAGCTCGACAACTTTACCGACCGGCCACTGACGTTCAAGCATACGCTCTCTAGCCACCGCAGGACTTGGAGACGCCTTAATCAATTCGATCATTTCATCGATGTTATTTAAGGCGATCGCCAAGCCCTCTAAGGTATGGGCCTTTTCACGCGCTTTACGCAACTCAAAAATGGTACGACGAGTGACAACTTCACGACGGTGCTTTACAAACGCGGTGATGATCTCTTTTAAATTGAGCAACTTTGGCTGGCCATCAATCAATGCCACCATGTTCACACCAAATACGGTCTGCATAGCGGTCTGTTTGTAGAGGTTATTGACCATAATTTCTGGCACTTCACCACGACGTAATTCGATCACCACGCGCATTCCGTCTTTATCGGACTCGTCGCGCAATCCGGTGATGCCATCAATTTTTTTCTCTTTGACCAGTTCTGCAATACGCTCAATCAAGCGCGCTTTGTTTACCTGGTACGGAAGCTCATCGATTATGATCTGCGAGCGTCCACTCTTATCGGCTTCAATCGTTGTTTTTGCACGAATTCTCACGCGTCCACGACCGGTTTCGTATGCTTCACGAATCCCCGAGGTGCCGTTAATAATCCCGTGTGTCGGGAAATCTGGCCCAGGAATGTGTTCCATCAAGCCATCAAGATCAATATCGGGGTTGTCGATTAAGGCCAAACAGGCGTTAACCGTCTCAGTCAGGTTGTGTGGTGGGATATTCGTCGCCATACCGACCGCAATTCCAGAAGAACCGTTGACTAAAAGGTTAGGGATTCGAGTAGGCATAACCACGGGCTCTGATTCTGAACCG
>CAZVPH010000145.1:3132-4570 GCA_964628125.1 uncultured Thiosulfatimonas sp.
CGTAGTTTTCGGCAAAGTTTACCGTCTCTTTATCTAAATCGGCCAGCAGATGGTGTGCAATTTTAGACATTCGGATCTCGGTATAACGCATGGCCGCAGGAGAGTCACCATCCACCGAACCAAAGTTACCTTGTCCATCGACCAGCATATAGCGTAATGAGAAAGGCTGAGCCATACGAACAATCGTGTCGTAAACCGCTGTGTCACCGTGCGGGTGATACTTACCAATGACGTCACCGACAATACGCGCTGATTTTTTATAAGGCTTGTTAAAATCGTTACCTAAAACACTCATTGCGTAGAGCACGCGACGGTGAACCGGCTTCAAGCCGTCTCTTACATCAGGAAGCGCTCGGCCTACTATTACGCTCATGGCATAACTTAAGTAGGATTGCTCCATTTCATCTTCTAACGCAATGGGAATAATTTCACGTGCAAATTCAGACATCGATAATCCAATTAATTAGTTAACAATAATAAAAGCCGCATTATAACCGCAAAAGCGCCTTAAAGCGACTATTTTAGCAAAGCCGTCATAGTATCGAGAATGTTTTTAGAAGCCTGTAACAGGCCTTTATTTTGGCTTAGAGTGTGCCAGGTAAATTAAAAACCTGGTTAAGCCCCTTAAATCATTTAGATTAGGTATAATTTTTGGCTGTTTTAATCTTTTTTTGACCAACTTAAGTCTTTTGATTTTACTGAATGACCATTCAAAATGGCCTATTAACAACGACTCTAAAATATTTAACAAGGCCTTATTAAGATCATAAATAAAGAATGTCTAATAAAACCGATTACACCACGCTTAAATAATTAAACACCTCAAAACAAATGAGTAACCTTACATGACGCTTACAGTGAGTTCAAAGCAGCAACCCAACGTTGACCCGGCAGAGTTAGACAACTTTAACCGCCTGTCGAACACTTGGTGGGATACGGAAGGCGAATTTGGTGCCTTGCACACAATAAACCCTTTTAGAGTTGAGTTTATTCGTCGATTCTTAGCGATTGAAAACCAATCAATTGTCGACATTGGCTGCGGCGGTGGCATTCTTTCCGAATCTTTAGCCGCTGCAGGCGCTGAGGTCACCGGCATCGATTTAGCCGAAGAGGTGCTGAGCGTTGCAAAATTGCATGGTTTAGACTCTGGAATTAAAGTGGATTACCAACTTATTTCGGCTGAAAATTACGCCAAGCTTAATTCTGAAAAGCACGATATCGCCACTTGTATGGAGATGTTAGAACACGTGCCCGACCCGCAAGCGATCGTCCAAGCGGCGGCACAAGCGGTGAAGCCTGGAGGGTGGGTTTTCTTTTCGACACTTAACCGTAACTATAAATCCTATTTATTGGCTATTTTGGCGGCCGAACACGTTTTAAACCTGGTTCCTAAAGGAACGCATACGCATGAAAAATTCATTACCCCGGCCGAGCTGGA
>CAZVPH010000145.1:4580-5323 GCA_964628125.1 uncultured Thiosulfatimonas sp.
GATGGCACGGCAATCGGGGCCCTTTTTAAGAGACAGCGCAGGCATTGAGTTTAACCCGCTATTGAATAAGTACGGCTTAAACGACAACGTTGACGTCAACTATTTGCTCGCTTACCAGAAAGCGCTTTAATCACGCCTAAAATAAATTTTTACAAGAATCATTCACCCCATAAAAACCAGGAACTTTGCTTTACCATGCCCAGCCCCACATCGATTGAGTGCGTCCTGTTTGATTTAGACGGCACCCTACTAGACACTGCATACGATTTTGCATTTGCGTTGAATCAAACTTGTTACGAATTCAACCAGAAGCCTTTGCGTTACCAACGGATTCGAGAGAGCGTTTCACAAGGCGGTTTGGCAATGACGCAGCTGGCTTTTCCGCATCTTGCTGGCGAAGCGCTGGAAGCGCGCAGACAGCATTTTTTAGAGATCTACTTTAAAAACATCAACCATCACGCTCAAGTTTTTCCGGGACTTCTACCAGGCCTGTTCGCTTTGGCAGAGCGGCAGATGCCGTGGGGAATTGTCACCAATAAACCCACCTGGCTTACTAAAGAGTTGCTGGACAACCTAGAATTTCCAAGTCCGCCTTTAAGCGTGATATGCGGGGATACCCTCGCCGTCCGTAAACCTGATCCTGCTCCCTTATTACTGGCGTCAAAAGAGTGTGGTGTTGCGCCCGAAAGCTGTCTCTATATTGGCGATCATATAAGAGACATCGAAGCTGGAAACAATGCCGG
>CAZVPH010000146.1:0-5306 GCA_964628125.1 uncultured Thiosulfatimonas sp.
GTTTGGCGGAACTTTAAACCGCTACACGCACGATTCAGTGGTCTGCCAGTGCGAGATGACATTTTCTGTCTATCTGCCACCGCTTGCCGAAACGCAAGCTGTTCCAGCCCTTTATTGGCTCTCTGGCCTCACCTGTACCGACGACAACGTTCGCACCAAAGCTGGTGCGCAACGCTATGCAGCCGAGTATGGTTTAGCGTTTGTCATGCCCGACACCAGTCCGCGTGGCGACAAGGTGCCTGATGAGCCGGAACGATATGATTTAGGCAAGGGTGCGGGATTTTACGTCAACGCCACCCAAACACCTTGGAACCAGCACTATCAAATGTACGACTACATCACCCAAGAGTTGCCTGAACTGTTGGAAGCCAATTTACCGCTGATTGCCGGTAAAAAATCCATCAGCGGTCACTCGATGGGCGGACACGGCGCTTTGATTTGTGCCCTAAAAAATCCAGGGGCTTATCACTCTGTTTCCGCCTTTGCGCCCATCTGCCATCCAATGGAATCGGATTGGGGTCAAGACGCTTTTAGCGCTTATCTTGGCGACGACAAAAACAGTTGGCTCCCCTACGACGCCGTCGCTTTAATTGAAGCCGGGGCTTCCGTGCCCGAGATGTTAATCGACCAAGGCACCGACGATGAATTTTTAACCGCCGGTCAACTTCTGCCCGAAACCCTGCAAACTGCGTGTCAGAATACTGGAATATCGTTGCAGTTACGTCATCAAGCTGGCTACGACCACAGCTATCATTTTATCGCCAGCTTCATCGGTGAACACATAGCGTATCACGCCAAAGCCCTGCGCTGATTTTCGAGACTGGACTTTACAGGTTTTAGCGAGGCTTAGGGGAGCGTAGCCTGGGTTTAAATTTAACCTTCACTTAACGTTAAAAGTGAATGAAGTTTTTTAGTCACTTAATTCATGCCCAAAACACCCTTGCAAAACAACCAGGCCTGGTTGTTTTGCAACAAGTCTTTACCCTTTTTAAACTCACACCTTAAACCAACTATTTAGACAAATCCTTTAAAATCAACTCTTTATTAAGTAGTTGACCACAGGCAATTTATTGCTAATTTCTTCTCTAAAGCGCATACTCACCTCCCATTTTGGAGTATCACTCTATGCCTTTTTGTCAATCTACCCTTCCGATTCACGCCGCTTTAAAGACTTTCAATACAACCAACACAGCCACACCACTTAATACACTCCCGACAAACTCCCTAAACTTAACCCCTGAAGTTCTCGACCAACTGCTCGACTCGCTGGTTGAAAAAGGTTGGTTTGAATGGCCAAATGCGGTGACGGATGCGCTCTGTAAAAGCCTGTTAACCGAGGTGGTCAGTTACGACGTCGAGGACAAACTCCAACGCGCAGGCATTGGCCGTGGCATTGGCAAGCAAATCAACCGACAGATTCGATGCGACCGAACTCGATGGTTAGACGGCTCAACCGCGTCACAACGTGCTTATCAACAGCAGATGTCTGAGCTGAAGCAGGCCTTAAACCGTGAGCTATTTATGGGTTTGTTTGAATATGAGTGCCACTTCGCCCTCTATAAAAAAGGCGGGTTTTATAAAAAGCATTTGGACAGTTTTCGCGGTCGTGCCAACCGAATGCTGACAACGGTGCTCTATCTAAACCCTGATTGGCAAGCCGATTGGGGCGGTGAACTGGTGGTTTACAGTGAAGATTCCAGCCAGATTTTAGCTAAAATAACGCCTGAAATGGGAAAAATGGTTATTTTTATGAGCGAGCAAATCCCACACGAAGTGTTACCAACCCAACACCCCAGAGTCAGTGTTGCCGGTTGGTTTCGACTTAATAACAGCACCGCAGCCGTCGCGGATCCTGCGCTTTAGAACTCGATAACCCGTGACAAACACTCTTTAAAAAAGAAGTAAATCATTATAAAACCATCAAAAAAAACCTCCTCAAAATCCGCATAAACAGTTGTAAAAACAGAGGTTTAACGTAATAATAAAACGTATAAATCTCTCTGAGAAGGCTTTTTAAAAGACCTGGAAAAATAGCGGGGTGCTCTGCTTTTTTGCTCGATGCTGGGTTAATTTGGTGAGCTTATAGGTTGAATGAGTGAGTTTATAGGTTGAACTAATGTGGTCAGTTAATATATTGAATTAACGTGGTGATCTTGGCGCACGCTGAGGCATCTATTGTTCGCTTCATTTTAAGCAGCTATTTTTAAACCAAGCTCTAACCGTTCGAACTTTAATCAATCACCGCGATCATGATGTCGCACACCATGAGATACCTCCTCTTAATGAAACGTTTTCTTCCTTCACTTCACGCCTTCAATCAATTTCTCGGCATTACTCAAGCGCCCGTGAGTCACAGCGAAAAAATGATCTCCGCTCTGGGCGGATTTATTGCAATTTTTGTCTTGATTATCATCAATCAACTATTTTTAGATTTACCCACCAGTTGGGTTTTGGTCGCCTCGATGGGGGCTTCGGCCGTGTTGTTGTTTGCGGTGCCACACGGCGCCCTGTCACAGCCCTGGCCGTTGTTAGGCGGCAACCTCTCAGCGGCATTTATTGGCGTTACCTGCGCGCTCTATATTAACGACCCTATTATCGCCGCCAGCGCGGCGGTTGGTCTTTCGATCGCCGCCATGTACTACCTAAAATGCATTCACCCACCCGGTGGCGCAACCGCTTTAACCGCGGTCATTGGCGGAGAATCGATTCACCAACTCGGCTACCAGTTTATCATCACCCCTGTGTTGCTGAATGTGTTAGCGATTTTTGGCGTGGCGATGATGTTTAACTTCATCTTTCACTGGCGTCGTTACCCCGCCTACCTTAACCGATCAAGTTCTTTAACACCGATGCCGGGGTCTAAAACCCACTCGATGATCGATCGAGACGACGCCATTTCACACGAAGACTTTGTCGAGGCGTTAAAACAGATTGACTCCTTTGTGGGCGTCAACGAAGACGCGGTGATCCGTATTTTTAAACTCGCACTCGACCACGCCAACCAAATCCAATTAACCCCAGAAGACATTCACTTAGATGGCGTTTACAGCAACGGTCAACTCAGCAAAAACTGGTCAATGCGCCATATTATTGATGAGGCGCCGAACAAAGATCCCGAACAGGACTTTGTGATGTTCAAACAGATTGCCGGCCAAGAAAAAAACCGCAGTGATTGTGTCACCCGAACCGAGTTTGCGCTCTGGGCTAAATATCCGATGATTGAAGAAAATAATTGTTGGCACCGTCAAGACATCAATCAAATGCGACAGCAACGTGCCAAAAAAGCAGAAGTGCAGCCACAAAAACGCGCTTGACTTGCACTTAACCCACACAAAAAAATTTGACCAGGCCTGGTTATAACTCACATTTTATTTAAACTTCCCCCTTCTCACTGCCGAACTTTGATAACGGGTTTCATGGCGGTTTTCATGATGGTCTTCATGGATACTGGCGAGTACCTTTCTGAAGCGCTTTACAACCCGTCATCTTATTACCCTGTCATCTTGTCTTATCCGCTTGATTTGCTAAACTCCCCCCACCCTACACTGCTTGGAATACCTGTGAACGCCTCTGTCGAAAAACGTCTTAATAAATTTATCAGCGAATCTGGATTTTGCTCACGCCGCGAGGCCGACCGCCTGGTGGAACAGAATCGCGTCACCATTAACGGCAAACTGCCCGAGCTGGGCACCAAAGTGTTGCCGGGCGATGACGTCAGAGTCGATGGAAAAACCATCCACGCCATGCCTGAAGATAAAACCGATCGCGTCTACATCGCCTACAACAAGCCGATCGGCATTACCTGCACGACCGAGTCCCGAGTGAAAGGCAATATCATCGATGCCGTAAAGCATCCAGAGCGTGTGTTTCCAATTGGTCGGCTGGACAAACCTTCTGAAGGCTTAATTTTTCTGACCAGCGACGGCGACATCGTCAATAAAATACTGCGCGCCGAAAATGCCCACGATAAAGAGTACATTGTCACCGTCGATAAACCCTTAACCGAGGACTTTGTGCGCAAGATGTCAAAGGGTGTGCCTATTTTGGATACCATCACCAAGCCCTGCGAAGTCTGGATCAACAGTCGGTTTGTGTTTACGATTATTCTGACGCAGGGGCTTAATCGACAGATTCGACGAATGGCGGAATATTTGGGCTATAACGTCACCAAACTCAAACGTACTCGGATTATGAATGTTCACTTGACCGGTTTAAAGGTCGGAGAATGGCGTAATTTAACGCAACAAGAGATGGACGAGATTAACGGTTCTGTCTCTGGCTCCATCAAAACCTCGAGCATTCAGGGTGAGCGCAATGCACGTCATCTCAAAACAGCGCAGTCACAGACTGTTGTGCCACCAAATGTGTCCCCTTCGCCGCACGCTCGTCCATCTGAACGCCCATCAGAGCGCCCCTCCACCGCACGTACTCGTCGCGAAGAGGCCAGTCGGATTGATAAAAAAAGCGGTCGAAAAGTCGATAAAGAGATCGTTCAGAAAAAACGCCCTAAGTTGAACCCTAAGTTAAGCCCTAAGTTGACTCATAAACCGACTCCTAACCTGACACTAACCGGTCGACCCAGAAAAAAGTAAACCGAAGCTAACTCAATCAAAGCAAGTTTACTCTAATGAAATAAGCAGTTTTGGAGGGGTGAAAGTATCTTGAAGTGGTTTTAAACGGTCTGAAATAGATTCAGTTTATGGGCGAACTCTATGGCTTTATTAAAACGACCAGGCCTGGTCGTTTGGGTATATTGGAGTGTCTGCCGTAAAAAATTAATGCCGAAACTTGAAAGCTGAAACCTTAAGTTCGATGAATCAATAACACCTGTTTAAAGACATCTGGATCTTTAATCTGCGTCATCTCGCCTTCACGTGGCATGCACTTATCTTTTAAACGCGACACAAAAAAGCGCAACGCGGCTAAACGTAAAGCAGCAGGCCAGACTTTTTGTTCGGCCTCGGTCAGTGGACGTTGCTGTTGGTAAGCAAACACCATGGTGGCGATTTTAGACTCATCAAAATGAATCTCTGCAGGGGTGTCGGCGTTGATACGGCACCAATCATTAACCATCACCGCCAAATCGTACAATAGTGCCGAATTACAGGCGTAGTAGAGGTCAATAATTCCCGTTAGTTTATCGCCATCAAACAGCGCGTTATCGCAAAAAAGATCGGCGTGAATCACACCTTGAGGCAGCAATGTCCAATCAACCTCTGTTTGATAAACGATCTCTGCGGTGATTAACTCGCGCTCTTCCGTCGTTAAGTGCGGGATAATCGCGTTAAAAGTAGTTTTCATCCCAG
>CAZVPH010000147.1:0-5243 GCA_964628125.1 uncultured Thiosulfatimonas sp.
TACCGTGTTTATTTGCCAACGTTTTATAGTCATGTGTAATGGTCTCTGCGTCCGTTAAACCTGCTAGATACCAGTTACTTCCAGGGCAGGTCATATAGGTCTCTTTTGGTTCAACCAATGTCACCGCGATATTTGAGTCAAAGCGTTTTAGATATTTTGCAGTGGATGCACCGCCAAATCCACCACCAATCACCACAACTCGCGCTTGATTACCAGAGGCTGGATTCAACTCTGCCTTGAGGTTTTTATTGTTTTCACTGCAACCCACTAATGATGAGGCAAACGGAACTACGACGCCTGTCGCGGCGATCGCCTTAATAAGGGTTCTACGATTCATTTTTTGCATGCTTATTCTCCAGGGCTTTATGGTTATGGCTTCAAGGTACTAAAATACTTCGCGATCTCATCAATCTCGTCGTCGGTATAACCTTTCATGTGACGCCCCATAACCGTAGACTCACGTGTGCCATTTTTAAAGGCTTTTAGCTGTTGAGCCAATACAGACTCAGGATAACCCGCAAGCGGTGGAATACTGCCACCCACGGCCTTTCCTTCCGGTCCATGACACAGAAAACAGGTCGTCGCAGACATTTCTGCGTTGGTGATACTGGTCACATCGGCTGAAAAGCTAACGGATGGCAAGGCCATCAAAGCACCCACAACAATTATATTTTTGTACTTCTTCATTTAAACACCCTCGTTTGTTGAAGAGATGAATCGTTAAATTTATTACATTCGTTAAAATAGTTCGATGTGTTCATGAGCCTTTTCGACCCTCTATGAACAATCTTCTTGGCTGACTATACGTGTTTAACGCCTAAAGTCTAACAAGTATTACTAATCCCCTATAAGGTGTGCTTCTATTAGAGATTACTAATGCATTTCAATATCACTCCATAAACAACGCTTGTGAATCCTAACAATTTGTTTTTTATAAAAAAAGCCACCGACTTCATACGAAATCGATGGCTTTAAAAACGTTCTTCTTAACGTTCGGGCACTCTCTTTAGACAGACCGGCTCCCTTTTAATTTACGGCTACAGTGTCAACCTTACTCACCAAGGCAGAACAGAGTAATCGCTTTAAGCAAAATGAATGTCGCCGTCCACCATGCTGACCAGAACGGTCGAACCGGCAGGATAATCGCCCTTTAAGATCATCTGAGCCAGTGGGTTCTCAATCTGTTGTTGAATCACTCGTTTTAAAGGTCTTGCGCCAAACACAGGGTCAAACCCAGCCTCACCTAGCATATCCAACACCGCATCGCCAATCACTAAAGAGACGTCGGCGTTCTCTAAACGGGCTCGCAAACTTTGCAACTGAATGCCCGTAATCGCACGAATTTGTGCGCGATCCAGTGGATGAAACACCACAATGTCATCAATTCGGTTGATAAACTCAGGTCTAAAATGCCCACCGACCACCTCCATGACATCGGCTTTCATCTCTTCATAAGAGGCTTTACCGGTTTTCTCTTGAATGATCTGCGAGCCTAAGTTAGAGGTCATGACGATCACGGTATTTTTAAAGTCTACGGTTCGGCCTTGACCATCGGTTAAACGTCCGTCATCTAGCACTTGTAACAGGATATTAAACACATCCGGATGCGCTTTTTCGACCTCGTCTAAGAGCACAACCGAATAGGGTTTGCGACGAACCGCCTCGGTTAAATAACCGCCTTGCTCATAGCCCACATAGCCTGGAGGCGCGCCGACTAAACGAGAAACCGAATGCTTCTCCATGAACTCAGACATATCGAGCCTGACAATCGCGTCGGTGGTGTCAAACAGAAAATCTGCTAACGCTTTAGTCAATTCAGTTTTACCCACACCCGTTGGTCCTAAAAACAGGAAGGAGCCATTCGGACGTCCAGGCTCTGAGAGTCCGGCACGAGAACGACGCACGGCATCTGAGACCGCTTTGACCGCCTCCTCTTGACCAATGACTTGCTTGCCCAAAGCCTCTTCCATTTTCAACAATTTTTCGCGTTCACCTTCCAACATACGCGACACCGGAATTCCGGTCCAACGTGCGACGACTTCGGCGATTTCATCCTCGGTCACCTTATTTCTCAGCAGGTGCATTTCACCCTCTTTACCGGCCTCACTTTCGGCGATTTCAGCGGCTTTAATTTTGGCCTCAAGCTCTGGAATTCGGCCGTATTGAATCTCCGACATCTTGGCTAAATCACCCGAGCGACGCGCGGACTCCAAGTCGGTTTTAGCCGCGTCTAACGCCTCTTTAAACTTCTGCGCGCCTTGCAATGCGGCTTTATCGCGCTTCCAGATCTCTTCCAGATCCGAATACTCTTTCTCTAACGATTTGATCTCATCCTGCAAGATGCTTAAGCGTTTTTTAGAGGCGTCGTCTTTCTCTTTTTTAAGCGCTACCTGTTCAATTTTTCGTTGGATCAAGCGGCGATCCAGTTTATCCATCACTTCCGGCTTGGAGTCGATCTCCATTCGAATACGCGATCCGGCTTCATCAATCAAGTCAATTGCTTTATCCGGCAGTTGGCGATCGGTAATATAACGTTGCGACAGATGCGCGGCAGCAATGATCGCTCCGTCGGTAATGTCAACCCCGTGGTGAATCTCATAGCGTTCTTTGAGCCCTCGAAGAATCGCAATCGTATCCTCTTCCGTGGGTTCATCGACAATGACTTTTTGAAAACGTCTCTCTAGGGCAGCGTCTTTCTCAATATTGTCTCGGTACTCATCCAGCGTCGTGGCGCCGATGGCGTGCAGTTGACCGCGCGCCAACGCAGGTTTTAGCATATTGCCTGCGTCCATCGAACCTTCGGTTTTTCCTGCGCCAACCAAGGTGTGAATTTCATCAATAAAGAGGATGACCTTGCCCTCCTCTTTTTCTAAATCTTTCAATAAGGCTTTTAGGCGCTCTTCAAACTCACCTCGATACTTTGCTCCGGCCAACAAGCCTGCCAAATCCAGTGACAGAACGCGCTTGTTCTTAATGCCTTCTGGCACTTCACCATTGACGATTCGTTGCGCCAATCCTTCAACAATCGCGGTTTTACCCACACCCGGCTCACCAATCAGCACTGGGTTATTTTTGGTACGACGCTGTAATACCTGTATGGCGCGACGAATCTCGTCGTCTCGCCCAATCACAGGGTCTAACTTACCCGCTTCGGCCATAGCCGTTAAATCGACGGTGTATTTCTCTAAGGCCTGACGGTTTTCTTCTGCATTTTGATCGTTCACTTTTTCGCCTCCACGGACTTGCTCGATTGCTTGATTAATCTGTTCGGTTTGAGCACCGGCCTTTTTAAACAGCTGTGCTGCCACATCGCTGGACTCTAACAGGGCAGCAAAAAACAGTTCACTGGCGATGTACGTATCACCACGTTGTTGTGCCTGTTTTTCCATAACATTCAACAAGCCGGCTGACGGCTGTGACAGTTGCACACTGCCCTGTCCGCCCGTCACACTCGGCAAACTGACGATTTTTTCGTTTAAAGTGTTATTTAATAACGGCACATTTACCTGTGCCAGTTGCAATAAATGACTCTGTTCATTCACTAATATTGAGAGAATGTGGACCGGGTCAATAAATTGATGGTTGTGGCGAACGGCGAGTGCCTGCGCTTCGCCGAGAACTGACTGAAATTGAGTGGTAAATTTATCCATCATGACCGGTAAACTCCTTAATTATTCTATCTTAACCTCTTTAAATATAAGGTCAATCCGCCTTATTTCAAGATGTCAGCGGATCTTTACCGTTAAACAAACCTTAACGCTGATCCAAAACCAACTAAACTAGGTACCATCCAACCATTATCCATCAACTTAAGGTTACGGCATGTCTTATTTAGACGAACTGTTTTTTTTGCTCTCTAAACTCGCTTGGGCCTTTTTAAGCCCTGGAAACTTAATCATCTTTGCGCTCTCATTCGGAGCATTCTTACTGCTCTTCAATAAGGTTCGCGCCGCGAAAACCCTTTTAATTCCCAGTGCGCTCATCGGCTTTATCATCATGGCTTACCCTGTCGGTGATTATTTCATGCATCCATTAGAATCACGTTTTACGACACCTACGCTGATGCCTGAGCAGATTGATGGCATCCTCATACTCGGAGGTGGCGAAGATTTAAAACGTTCTTTAAGCTGGCAAGTTGCTGAACTCGGACTTGCCGGCGATCGTTATATCGGCGCCGCGAAACTGGCCAAGCTTTACCCAAATGCACCGATTCTTTTCACCGGAGGCAGTGGCTCAATCCACTTGCAAAACACCTCGGGTGAAAGCGTCATTGCCGAAACGTTATTAACCACGGTAGGGATTGACCCTGCGCGTTTAATCATCGAATCCTCATCGCGCAATACTTACGAAAACTTTAAAAACAGCAAACCACTGTTGCCCAAATTTTCGAATGGCGAGGCCAACGGCACCTATCTATTAGTCACCTCGGCTTTTCATATGCCACGCGCAGTTGGCATTGCGCGTCAACAAAAAATCAACGTCATCGCCTACCCCGTCGATTACCGCTCAAATCATGCATCACTCAGAGTGTTGGATTTTGATCTTTATGATCACCTGAAAGCCCTAGAGCCGGCTTGGCGGGAGTGGATCGGTTTAACCGTTTATTACTTCACCGGCAAAACCTCTGAGTGGTTTCCCAGCCCCTCACAAAAAAAGCGTGCCGAATAAAATCGGACATTACGCAGTGCCTCCTGAAAAACGCCGCTTAATTTCACCAGGCCTGCTCAGTTTTATTCCGGTTCGTGCCATCTATCAGTTCACTAAAAAGAGGCCTTTGTTGAAAGGTCATGATAGTAAACAACCTATCACTATCAAGTATTTTTACATCTAACTATATGCCGCTCATACAAGTGCTTTCCCACCCATTGAACGAACACGTTTCCCCTTTAAACACTGGCTTTGATTTATCGCGCACGCAAGTGTCGATGCGTAAAACCAGAGTCGTTATTCAATAAACAGTTTGCAATCCAAAAAAAATAGCATAGAATAGCAATCGTTATGTTTTCATTTACATATCGAAGCTTTCTTCTAAAGAGAGGATTCTTGTCAGGAGAGCCTCGATGAAATTAAAGCTCAGGCGGCTAAGCTATGACCGTGGTCGATCCGTCTGAATAGGAGTTGTTTTTTATCTGTCAACAATCAATAAGCTCCTTGCCCGTACACCCTTAAAAGTGTGCGGGCTTTTTTTTGCCAGGCCGATGCGCCACAAGTAAGAAATAACGCGCATCAACTAAACTTTATTA
>CAZVPH010000148.1:0-5216 GCA_964628125.1 uncultured Thiosulfatimonas sp.
GTTTCGGGATTGAGAGTGGCCGGCCCTGTACTGCCTCGGCAGCTGCCTAAGTTATTTGAACAGACGACAAAAAAAAGGTTGGTATCAATCGCTTTACCTGGGCCTATGTACTCGCTCCACCAGCCGGGTTTTTGATTTTCGTCCAGGCCTGCAACATGGTGGTCACCGCTGAGAGCGTGGCAGATTAAGACGCCATTCGAGGCGTCAGCATTGAGTGTGCCGTAAGTTTCATAGATGAGATCGTAGCGGGGTAAAACGGTACCACTGGAGAGCGTGAGTGGCTGTTCTATGCTTAAAGTTTGGGGCGTGATCACGCCAAGTTCTGTTGTCATAACGAAGCCTTATACCGTCAAAGTTTGTGCGATTTGAGTAATGGAACCGACGATTAAAATTTGTGTGAGCTTAATGGCTAAAATCGCCGCAATTGGTGAAAGATCCATCCCCCCCACGGGTGGGATTACTCGCTTAAACGGTTCTAAAATAGGCGCTGTCATTTGATCGAATATTGCAGTGTTTTGGTTTTGAGCCGGAGAGATCCAGCTTAAGACGACCTGAATAATAATTAACCAAAAGAGCATGTCCAGCAACTGGTTCATGATTTCAGTGATGGCCGCAAGAAGGATAAAAACCGCGCCATAATTTTTTTGAGTTAGAAAGCCGATTAAAATAATAAATAGCATTTGAATGGTTATGGCCGTTGCGATTGCCGACCAATCCCAACGCCCCTTTGGGGGCAGTATTTTATTGAAAGGGGCGCATAATGGGTTGGTGATCTTCGCGATAAAACTGACAATTGGGTGGTGCCAATCGGCGTACGTTGCGCGCAGTAAAAAGCGCAACATCAGTGCGAAAATAATCAGTCCGGTCACAAACTGCAATAAAAACAGGCTGCCTTGACCCATGGGGCTGGTGAAATCCATTATGCTTTCTCTCCTAATTTATCGCTAGAATCTTTATTGATGTGCGCATCGCCGTCGACGCATAAATTTTTATTCAATACGGCATCCAAGCTAGCATCCAAGTCGCCACCCAGTTCATCCCCAAGCTCTTTTGCTCTCTGTTGAGCGTTGAGCATGGCGGACTCGACGATTTGACGTAAGTTGGATGCTTCGAATTGATTGATGGCTCTTTCTGTGGTGCCGTTCGGTGAAGTGACGTTTTGGCGTAATGTTGTGAGCGGTTGTTGACTTTCCATCGCCATTTTAGCGGCCCCAAGGGCGGTTTGTAAGGTCAATATATGCGCAGTTTTAGCGTCCAAACCCATTTTTTGAGCGGTTTGCTCCATCGCTTCCATAAACAAAAAGTAATAAGCTGGGCCGCTGCCAGACAGCGCAGTGACGATATCCAATTGTGCTTCGTCTTCTACCCAAATGGTGATGCCGGCGGCGCGTAAAATGTGTTCGGCTTGGTTTTTTTGTTCCGGCGTCACCAAGGCGTTGGCAAACAGTCCTGTCGCACCTGTTTGAATGAGCGCAGGGGTGTTCGGCATGGTGCGAACAATCGCGACTTCCTCTCCTAACCAATGCGCCATGTTCAGCGTACGTATCCCGGCAGCCACGGAGATCACTAAACTGGACTTAGCCTGCACACTGCCCTGAATGCTCTGACAAACGGCTTGTAAAATTTGTGGCTTGACCGCTAAGACCACGATGTCCGCTTTAGAGATCGCCTCGTTATTGTCTGCGAAGCAGTGAATACCAAAGGTTTGCGTAATGTAATCGCGTTGCGCTTGGGTTGGGTCGGTGGCGATAAGTTGATTGGCAGAGTAACCGCTTGCCAGTAATCCACCGATTAAGCTTTGAGCCATATTGCCCGCGCCGATAAAGCATATTGTCTGATTCATAGAGGAATGTGTTAACCGAATTTATTGTAGATATTGTATAAGAGTGATCTAAACTGGTCTGAATAATTGGATCATTATACGGTAAAAAATGGTGAAGACGAGAGAAGTAATGGCCAAGTAAATGCTTCATCCAACAATTTATATTTTTGAGTGAAGAGCGAATACAAAGTTACCAGGCCTGGTAACTTTGTATTTATTTTGGAAAAGTTTTTTGGGATTGACTGCGATTTTTTTGGTTTGCTTTGCATAAATTCGTGCAACCGAAGAGCCCGTGTGTAGAAAACAAAAACGCCCTGACAGAACAGGGCGTTTAATTTAACAGGTTGGTAATTAAGTGGCGCGGTCTAAACTTAACCATTTTAGGTTCGGTGTTTAGAATTCAGACCACTCATCATCTTGATGAGTCAGCTTCGCCGGTTTTGCAGGCGACTCAGTTTTCTCAAGTTTTATCTGGGCCGTTCCGAGCATGCGTGGGTCAGGCTTGCTTAAATTTGAAGCAACCGCCGGTTGGATGCGCGCGCTTTTATAGGCTCTGGTTTTAAAGCGACTCATGTCTTGGCGTAACAGCTGCGCTTGCTCATTTAAGCTTCCTGCTGCAGCGCTGGTCTCCTCAACCAACGCTGCGTTCTGTTGGGTGCCGCTGTCTATTTGAGTAATCGCAATGTTGACCTGTGAGATTCCCTCAGCTTGTTCGGTCGACGCTTGAGCGATTTGTTCAATCATGTCCGAAACATCATCTGCTGATGCCATGATTTGATCTAAGGCTTCACCAGACTCGGTGGCAAGCTTAGTGCCCTGATCGATTCGTTCGACACTCTCAATGATTAGGTGTTTGATGTCTTTCGCCGCGTCGGCAGATTTTTGCGCCAGAGCGCGCACTTCGCCGGCCACGACCGCAAAGCCACGTCCATGCTCACCGGCACGTGCGGCTTCCACTGCAGCGTTTAAAGCAAGTAGGTTGGTCTGGAAGGCTATGCCGTCGATCAAGCTGACAATGTCGCTAATTTTATGGCTGGATTCCTGGATTGAGCTCATGGCGCCAATGGTATCAACCATGACTTTATTGCCTTGTTTTGCTTTACCTTGAACATCGTGGGCAAATTCGGCAGCACGTTTCGCGTGGTCACGGGTGTTTTGTACTGCGCTGTTCATCTGCTCCATAGTGGCCGAGGTCTCTTCGACCGAAGCGGCCTGTTGTTGGACGCGATCGCTCAAATCCATCGCGCCGCGCGACACTTCGTCCGCTGCGTTGGTCACCTGAGTCGAAATCTCTATGGCGTCCGTCACAATTCGGTTTAACTGTTCGCTTGAGGCGTTGATGGCCGACTTTAATTCATCCAGTTCACCTTGGTAGTCGCCTTGGATGGTCTGACTTAGGTCGCCTTCTGCTTGAGCAGCCATGATTTGGTTGATCTCTTTGATTGCAGATTCCAGGGCACTTAGGGACTCGTTTACGTGATTTTTAAGGGTTAGTAGCTCACCGCTGGCATTTGCTTCAACACGTAGGTGGAACTGGCCTTGTTGCATACCGGATAGGGTTTGGTTGATTTCAGCCATGACCGTTTCCATCGATTGCAGAGCGCCTTCGACTAAAGCACGGAAATTGGGCGCAACGCGTTCATCCATACGAACGTCAAACTCACCCTCTTTTAGGGCCTGCATGACGTTAGACAGTTCGCCCATCATAAAGGAGACGCTTTCTGCTGAGGCGTTTACACCTTGTTTTAAAGTGGCCAAATCGCCGTGATATTCACCTTGCATTGATTGACTAAAATCGCCTTTGGCAATGGCTGACACGGTTTGGTTTGCTTCATTAATCGCCTGGTTGATCTGTTGCAGTAAAGAGGCAAACGCACGGGTCATGTCGCCCACTTCATCACGTGCTTTACTGTCAAGTTGAGTGTTGATTTTACCGGTTTTCTCGACCTCTTTAATCACGTTAAGGATCGACTGAATAGGCTGGGTAACTATCGTTTTGCTGGCGTGCCATAAAAACAGCATCAATACGACAATTAAGCCGATGATCAATACAGACATAATCAAGATTACATTGTTCACGCCATCCATCGCGTGCACCATGTCAGGATGCGCCATGTCTAAGCCGATTAAGTAATGCCCGATGACATTGCCATCGCTGCTTTTGATGGGGGCGGTTGAGATCGCTTTGTTTTGGGTAATCGTAAATTCATTCGCAACCAATTGGTCGATGTCCAGGCCTTCAAACCAAAGGCCGCTTTCACTAAACCAACTCTGATGCGCTAAATTGTAAGAGCCTAGTTTAGGGTTGTTTGCCCCATTTTCCCAGCGTTCTAACCCCGTATCATTAATAAGCGCCACCATGTAAGCACCGTCTACGGCCATCTGTTTAACGATGCTTCCCAGGCCAGTTCTGGCGTCTAGGACGCCAACCGTTTGTGTGCCTGAGTAGGGGGCAGGAACCGGTACCGAAGCTGTGATGAATAACCCGACGCCTGATAGATCAATGCTGGCGCTGCTTTGGACGCGGCCTTCTAATATGTCAGAGAAATCGCGAGGGGCTTGTTTGCCAATAGCCGGGTCCGGAAGTGCTTTAAACGATCGCATGAAAATTTTGTTTTCACGATCAAAGGCTACAAAAGTAAGGTTTTTGTATTCGGTGGAGCGTTCAAAAGAGGTGACGACTTGGTTTGCAATATCGTGCAGGCCTTGATGATCCTTGGTTAAAAAGAATCGTCCGACATTTGGGTTGCCAGCCACGGTTCCAAGCACGGTGTTTAAAGTGGCGTCTATTTTTGAGTCAATAAGCGCCAGCGATTGTTCGCGTTTTTCAAACGCTAGGCTTTCTGCCGTTGTGTAGTGCAGGTCGGATGAAGATTTAAGTACCACGCCCAGTCCAATCACTAATCCAGCAAGGCTGACAAGGAACATTCTAAAAAGTAGTTTGGCAGAAATGCTATTTAACATGGGGTTTCCTGAGTGATTTTATTCTTAAAAGGTGTACTTTATAACGTAAAAGTTCGTGCGTTTATCCGCCGCAATATACAGTATAGGGCAGGGATTACAACCTAATTTGTTTGATTTGGACATAAGGAATCATGCATTAAACCGGCTTATCGCGTGCTCCAAAGATATCTGTGCCAATGCGCACAATGGTTGCACCTTCCAAAATAGCTGCGTCTAAATCGGTCGACATCCCCATTGAAAGAGTATCTAGGGAAATGTTTGGCAATTGTTTTTGTAGGGTGTGTAGTAATTCTCGTAGAGCGGCGAAAGGAACGCGTTGTTCCTCGAGACTTTCTGATTTGCGGGGAATGGCCATTAACCCTCTTAAACGAAGATTGGGAAGTGCTGAGATTTCTTGAGCTATCTTCAGAACGTCCAGCGACGAAAACCC
>CAZVPH010000149.1:0-5212 GCA_964628125.1 uncultured Thiosulfatimonas sp.
TATGGTCGAGATAGGCCCGGGTGAAGCGGCTTTAACTACGCCTCTGATCGACCGAGTCAAAAAACTCGATATTATTGAAATCGACAATGACTTAATTGGCCCCCTTAAAATTAAATTTGCCAGTAAACCTGCGTTTAACCTGCACCATACCGATGCGCTAAAATTTGATTACGCCAGCCTGCTGTCGGACTCCAATGAATCGATTCGTATCGTTGGCAATCTGCCTTACAACATTTCAAGCCCGTTGATGTTTCATCTATTGACCTACGCCGATAAAATTTCTGATATGCACTTTATGTTGCAAAAAGAGGTGGTGGATCGCATTACGGCAACGCCCGGCGGAAAAACCTTTGGTCGCTTAAGTGTGATGATTCAATACAGTTGTGAGACAGAGTATCTGTTCACCGTCGGCCCTGAGAATTTTACCCCCCCGCCGAAAGTCGACTCCGCAATTATCCGTTTGATTCCGCATAAGGTAAAACCTTTTATCGCCGATGATGAAAAGACCTTCGCCGATATCGTGCGTCAGTCGTTTAGTCAAAAACGCAAAACCCTGCGCAACAATCTAAAAGGCTGGTTAGACGTGGAACACATTGAATCACTGGGCATTGACCCAGGGATTCGTGCAGAAACCTTACCTTTAGAGAAATTTGTGCAACTGGCAAACTTATATCACACGCTTAACCGCCAGGTTTCCGTTTAGTTAACAAGGTTTACAACAATGGCCACTTACGTAATTGGCGACTTACAAGGTTGCTTTAACGAACTCCAAGCCCTCCTAAAACAGGTTGATTACCAACCAAAAACTGACGTTCTATGGTTTGTTGGCGATCTGGTGAACCGAGGCCCCAACTCTTTAGAGTGCTTGCGGTTTGTCAAAAAGTTGCAAGAGAAGGGGCGTGCTTTTACCGTTTTAGGCAATCACGACTTCCACCTACTCTCAGTGTACGCCGGTTCACAAAAGTATCTCTCTAAATCCGATACGCTTGATGAAATTCTTAATGCAAAAGATGTTAAAGAGTTGATGAATTGGCTGAGAAAACAGCCCTTAATGATCAATCAACCTGACGACAGCGCCGTCATGGTGCATGCAGGCATTCCACCACAATGGACTATTGCTCAAGCGCAACACTATGCAAAAGAGGTTGAAGTCCATCTTCAAGGCAAGGATTGGAAGCATTTTTTAACCGAGAATTTGTTTAACTGCCAGCAAACCGAATGGCATAAAACCTTAACCGGTTGGCACCGAATTCGTTACATTGTAAATGCATTTACCCGAATGCGTTACTGCGATGCGGCTGGCGTGTTAGAGCTAAAACTCAAAGCCACACCGTCCCCTAAAAGTCGTGAGGAAAACGCCCCCTACGCACCTTGGTTTGTTTTCCCAAAGCGCAGAAACCTGGGGTCTGAGATTTTTTTTGGCCACTGGTCAACGCTTGGTGTTGTGGACGATTATCAAGTACACTCCACCGATACGGGCTGTTTGTGGGGCGGTTCATTAACCGCTTACGCCCTGGAAGAGAAACGCCGTTACACCGTTGAGTGTCAGCCAAAGTGTGATCCTAAAAGTACCCGAAAATCATGATCGTAACATCTGGTCACAATAATTAGAGTGACGATCTAGAATGACGGTGCTGACCTTATGCTGATAACAACAACGACCGCGTGATGCAAACGACAATTTACAGTGTTTTAAAGGCCATTAAAGCGTATGGATAGTTCATTTAATATTGATGATACCGAACCGGTTCGACACATTCCTTCGCCGCAGGAAATGCTCACGCGACTGAATCAAATCAATCCACAACTTTTCGATCTTAAAACCATTGAAGATGAGTTAAAGGGCAATAAAATTTGGATTTACGTGCTCACCCTTCCTGTCAGCGCGGTATTGTTGATGGTTTTTACCCTGCTGGGTACGTTTCTTTTTGACCAACCGATTTTAAGTTTTGTCATCACCGCAGCCGTGCTTTTTTGGATAGGCAAAATGTTTGACCACCAACAGAACCTTTATAAACACGCTGCTCGACAAGAGGTGATTAGACGCATTGCCGAAACTGAGCAAGGCTTTGGGTTAATTCCACACTTTAAGAACTTTTTACCCAGCAAGTATCGCCATCTCTGGCAATCGGTTCGCAAAGGCAACTACGCCTATATTGAACAATACGTGCAAGCACTTGTACTGTTGCAACATAAATTAGAGCCTGAAAAATTCACCCGTATTTGGTACCTGACCTATCCCGAAATCGAACCTGAAAACGCCGACGATTTTGAGGACCTATAACCCAACCGCTCTGGCTGTTCAGGCGTCATCTAGCGTTAAAACGCCCCAATCATTTCAAGCCGTCCCCAGCTCTCTAGACAACGTCGGAAGAGTCTTAAAAAGCTGCGCTCATCACTCACATTCATTATGATATTTTGTTAAAGCCTTCTAACGACCTATAAAATACACCTGCTAATGTCCGCCCGTACATTTTGGCGAGGCGGGTGCCGACACAATCGCTGCCCACTCTGTAGGTGAGTAGGTGTGCAACGCTAAGGCATGAAACTGTGGCATGAGATCGCTTAACGAACGATAGACGTTCTGCTGTCGCTTTACTTTACTGACATCTTGAAACTCTTCTGACACCAGTGTCATCTTAAAGTGTGATTCAGGATCTGGACCAGAATGCAGGTGACTCTCGTTTAATAGCTCAAAAAAAGTAATTTTAAAATGCGTTTTAATCGCGTCTTCAATCTGAATGTGTAACATTTACTGTCTCCTTTTACTCTCATTACAGCCGACATCGCTCCCTTCACTAAAACCTAAAAACAGTCTTCGTAAAGCTTACTCGGCTTGCATCGATTATAAGCGTTACCTATAAACTCTACTAGCTCTGCATTTGTATTATTTATAGCCTTATCCCCTAGAATGCTTTACATTAAACCTTAAATCGTCCTTTTAATTGAACTCCTTGGTCGCTTTACAAAATTTCGTCGCGTTAATACCCTCATCACACCCTTCTTACATTTAACAGGAATTATTTATGCCACTTTTTAAATCCCCTCTCATTTTTATTTTAAGCTTCTGGTTGCTCAGCATCGTGTCGCCTGCATCGGCGGACACAACAAACAACAGTGAATTTAAGTTAAAACCAGTCCCTGAAATGCAGACAGCAGCTTCCGATCGATTTCCTGGCGACCCAGCAGAGCATAAAGCCGTTTATATGTTCAATAAATCCGACCCGGACTATCAACACGGTATTTTAAACTCGATTCAAGCGATGATTCAAAAATACGGCGATAACGTCGAAATCGCTGTGGTCGCTATTGGTCCTGGTTTGCATGTGCTTGCAAAAGAGCCACAGCGTGAAGTTGATCCGTTAACCTATGCGCGCGTTGAAAGCTTTGCCAAGGATTATAATGTCCGCTGGATCGCCTGTGGCAACACCATGAACACGATTCAATGGAGCGACAGCGATATGCGACCTTTTGCAGAGTATTCAGAAGTTGGCGCCGCGGCTTTGATGGAGTTGCAAGAGAACGGTTTTAAACCCCTAGTTTGGTAAACAGAATCATAATGGCTTTATAAAAGGGTTCTCCTCTTTAAAGACCGTTGCATCTTCAATAAAAAAGGCGCGATTCAGTGAATGAATCGCGCCTTTTTACCGCTAGTTTAACGGCTATAACAGATTGATTTAATAACAACACCAGACGCTTAAACAACATCATCAAATATGCCCAGGCCTGGTCACCTTTAGTTCTGCCAACCCCGTCGATTATGGTTTCTGTACCGTTTGTTGCGCCAGCAATAAATCCAGTTTTTGATGCAGCGCTGAAATTTCAGCCTCCAGACGCTTTTCATAACTCTGCTGCAGACACTCATCCTCTGCTAGCGCATCAGCCTTGTTCGCTGCTTCCATTTTCTTATGCTCCTCATCCAGCACCTCTACCACTATTCCAATCATCATGTTCAAGAACACAAACGCTGAAAAAAAGATAAAAGTGATGAAATAGATCCAGCTGTAGCCGTACAAGGTCATCGCCTCATACATAACGTCGGTCCAATCCTCAAAGGTCGCAACACGAAACAGCGTCAGTAATGAGATGCCAACATCACCCCATAATACTGGATTGAGCGCACCGTACAGTAAGTTGCCGATGACTGCGTACAGGTAGAAAATAATAAACATTAATAACGCGACATAGCCCATTCGTGGCAGCGATGAGATCAAAGCGTTAACAAGTACTCGCAGTTCTGGAATAAACGAAATTAAACGCATCACACGGAACAAGCGCAACATACGCGCAATTAACGCGTATTCGGAGTCGTCCAATGGAATTAAACTGACCACTACAATAATGAAGTCAAAGATATTCCAGCCTTTTTTAAAAAAGTCTTTAAAGCGCTTTTCGGCCGTCATCCGAATTGACAGCTCCACCACAAAAAACAGCGTAACCGCGTAGTCTAAAAACTGAATGCTGTTATTTAATAATGGATGCAGCTCATAAGTGCGCACACCGATCATCAAAGATGAAAAAAGAATTACGCCAATGACAAAAAACTCAAACACCTTGTTGTCTCGAACCGTTTGCACACGCTCTTGGAATAATGTCCAACTCATTTTTTAATCCACCGTCGTAAAAGTCATTGTTACTCAAAACAGACCAGGTAGTGGTTACCGCTAAAGCAGAATTTCTACAACCACCAGGCCTGTCAAAATTTTTTGGCTATTTTACTGCATTCGCCACTGCGAATAGTTGTTAAAATAGCCTTTTCAATTCGCGTTCTAAAATTGAAAAAAAACCATAACCGAATACAACGATAGGAGTACAGAATGGCTAAGATTACAGTGGCTGGACAAGGCGAGTGCGAATTTGACGGACAGTTTTCAATGCTGGAAGCATTAGATGAGTGTGGCTTTGACATGCCTTACAGCTGCCGTGGTGGAAATTGTGGCGCCTGTACAGTCCGACTGATTTCGGGTGAAGTGGTCGAGATTCAAACCCCCGCCTACGACTGTCGTCAAGGTGAGATATTAACCTGCAGTTGTATCCCAGTGAGCGATGTGGAGATTGAATTAATCTAAGCTTGTAACGGCACATCAGCCGATTTTGTGCAAAACGACTGAACAGGCCTGCCCGGTTTAACTTGTCTCTAAGAGATAAAAAAGCCCCGTTTTTACGGGGCTTTTTTATCGTGCTCATAGAGGCCAGGACAGCTTACTGAATC
>CAZVPH010000150.1:0-5204 GCA_964628125.1 uncultured Thiosulfatimonas sp.
AAAACTTTCAACACGGTGCCGACAGTGCAACCGGTATTCTAATTACCAACTTAGGCACCCCTGATGCGGCGACTAAGCAGGCTTTAAAGCCTTATTTAAAAGAGTTCCTTATGGATCCGCGCGTGGTTGAACCGCCACCGGCAAGGTGGTTGTGGCGTTTGATTTTGAATGGCATTATTTTAAACACCCGTCCAGCAAAATCGGCCGCAGCCTATGCGACTATTTGGAACAGCGAGGGACCTGGTGCGCCTTTGTTAAATATTGCGCAACGTCAAGTGGATGCGATTGCCGATAAAGTCCGCCCTCTTTTTCAGGGACGCGTTGAGTTTGAGCTGGGCATGCGGTATGGCAACCCCTCCATTGCGAGTGCTTTAAAGGCGCTGCAAGCCAAAGGGTGTGAGCGTATTATTGTGTTGCCTTTATATCCGCAATACGCAGCGTCGACCACCGCATCAACCTTTGATGCGGTGACAGCCGAGTTGCAGACGTGGCGTTGGGTGCCTGAACTGCGCTTTATCAACCATTACCATCGCCACCCCGGCTACATCAAAGCTTTGGCCAATAGTATTCGTGACTATCAAGCGGTTCACGGCAAACCACAGCTGCTGGTAATGTCTTATCACGGTGTGCCACAGCGTTATTTAGACAATGGCGACCCTTATCACTGCGAGTGCCATGTCACTTCTCGCTTAGTGGCGGAAGAGCTTGGTCTCTCTAAAGAGGAGTACAAGGTGACTTTTCAATCTCTGTTCGGTAAAGAAGAGTGGATTAAACCTTACACTGACGCGACCATGAAAGCCCTGCCAGGCCTGGGCTTTAAAGATGTTCAAGTCATCTGCCCTGGATTTTCGGCGGACTGCTTGGAGACGATTGAGGAAATTGATGAAGAGAACCGCGACTACTTTGAAGAGGCCGGCGGTGAAAAGTTTGGCTTTATAAAATGCTTAAATGATCGCACCGACCACACAGAAGCTTTAGCCGATCTGCTATTGCAGCACACGCAAGGTTGGACGGAACGTGATGGTTTTGATGCCGACTCGGACTTAAAAGAGCGCCAAACCGTTAAAGAGAATGCCAAGGCGATGGGCTGTCCGTTTTAAAACGTCCGCTCAAAACAGTTCGAAAATTAAATGGTAGGATGAGCGATTATCCACTCTCCCTAACCAAAAAACCCTCTTTTAATGAGGGTTTTTTATTGTCAAACCTATTGTCAAACCTATTGTCAATCTTATTGCCTAAAGCAGGCTTCTTCCACCTTCGAGCGGTAAAATAGTGCCCGTGGTATAGGGACTGTTCATCAAATATTGCACCGCTTGCCAAACCACAATCTCGCCAGGCTCAATGCCTAATGCCGATTGCGCCAAGCGCTTTTGTTTATAATCTTCACTGTCACTCTCATTAAAGACGATCAACGCGGGCGCTATATCATTAACCTTAATCGTAGGCGCAAACTTTTTTGCGAAACCTTTACACATGTTCTGCATGGCCGCTTTGCTGGCGAGATAAGCGATGTGTTCGCTTGAAGCACGCTCCACGCTGTAATCGGAAATCGAGATAATATCTTTTAACCGACTGGTCGATTTATTCAATAACGGGCGCAGCGCTGTATTTAAGAGATAAGGTGTCTTAACGTGCAGTTGAAACAGCGCCTCGAGACGCTTTTCGCTTGATTCAAAATCTGACTCACAGCCTGGTTCATAGCCTGACCCATAACCCGATTCAAAGCTTTCGCCACTTTTCGTCGCTTCAGACACCGCGCTCATGGCAGTCGTCGCATCCGGCCACCACAAAGACGCATTGTGGATCACGCAACGCAAACTGCCAACGTGCGATTCAATCGTTTTGACCAGGCCTGGTAACACCCCTTTATCCATAAAATCGACCTGAATAGCGACTGCGCCCAAAGCGACCAACTCATCCACTCGGGGCCGCGGAGTTCGGTAGGTAAACACCACAGGACAATCTATTTCCGTCAAAAACCGTTCAACCAGAAACGCGCCAATCCGCTGACCACCCCCAGTAATAAAAACCGCATTCTCTAATAACGCCATCGGCACAAACCTTTGTTAATCTAATCTCATACTAAGCCAGAGGCATATAAAATAAAATCGCGATGGCTCTATAGCCCAATCACTTTTTTAAATTACACCTTATAAAATATATTGTTACTATAGCGCAACTCAGCTCTCTTGAATCCGCATCTTGAACTTAAGAATATTCTCAAACTTATTTCTACCTGCCCAGCCTCACGGCTTTAGCGCCCTAATTAAAGCCTGTAAACTTCATGCCTGACTCCCCATCCCTCTTATATTACCTGCTCATTGGTGGCTTGCTCGGCGCCACCTTAAACTATTTTCAATTTGGCTTCAGCAGCAGCTTTCGAAGCTTGATTATCGACCGCAACACCGTCGGGTTTCGCGCACTGGTTTGGATGCTTGGCTTAGCGATCCTTCTTTTTACGCCGTTACTCGCCATCGAATCCTGGCAAGGCCAGGCATTTCAGGGGTTTATTCGCCCACTGAGTTTGGCCATCCCCATCGGCGCTTTTATCTTTGGCATTGGCATGCAGATTGGTTGTGGCTGCACATCAGGTACACTCAATCGAGTCGGCCAACTGCAACCGATGTCGCTAATCACCTTAAGCTTTATGGTGGTCGGTGGAACCTTTGCTGCCGCCACATTTGATGAATGGCAGTTCCTGCCGACCAGTTCCTCTGTTGCCTTTCAAAACAGCTTTGGCTGGCTACCAGGCCTGGGCACTCAGCTCCTCATACTGTTTGGTTTCTATAAGCTTTTAATTGGTCATGAAAAAAGACACCACGGCAAAATAGAACCACTGTTGAGCACCAGTAAAAGATTTCACCCCTTTTTACTCGCGGGTCTCATACTGGCATTTCTCAATGCCACACTGCTTTTCATCACCGGTTCGCCTTGGTCTATTAGCTCGACTTTTCCTCTCTGGGGAACAAAACTTATTGACTTAATCGGTCTGCCTATTGAGTGGTCTTTTTGGGATTATGCGCTGCAAAATGGTGTCACAATTAATCAAGGTTTACTGGAAAACCCTGTGAGCCTCACCACCATTGGCGTCATATTCGGGGCTTTTATCGTCTCGCTCATTCACCCGCGAACTAAAATCAAAATCACCCCGTTACGCTTAAGCATGAGTGTGGTCGGAGGGTTGATTATGGGCTTTGGCGCTGTGATGGCTTCGGGCTGTAATATCGGTGCTTTTTTTAGCGGCATCGCTTCAGGGAGTTTACACGGTTGGGTCTGGTTGCTGTTTGCGCTCTTAGGCAATATATTTGGATTGAAAATCCGCGCTCAATTAATCAAGTAAGTAAGCAAGCAAGTAACTCTGCGCTCACATTTTTTTGTAAAACCGCAGGACATGCCAGGCCTGGTCATATTGTGTGGTTAACGCGCTCTTCAATCCTGTTGACCACGAGGGCACTAAGAAAACACTTAGAAAACCTAGGAGAGTAAAGTTACCAGGCCTGGTCATATTTAATAAACCTGCACGACTAAAGTCTAATTTACGCTGCGTTTTGCGGCGCAATTCTTCCTGCCAAAGCGCCTGCAATCACCACGAATGCCGCAGCGATAAACAGACACGCTTCCATGCCTGCGACTTGATAGACATAACCAGACAGCACGGTTCCGGTTAACCGTCCGCCGGCATTGGCCATATAGTAAAATCCAATGTCTTTGGAAGTGCCATCCGCATCCGCGTAAGAAACAATTAAATAGGAGTGTATCGCCGAATTAACCGCGAATACCACGCCGAAAACCACCAGGCCGATAAGAAGAATCCATTGCGGCTCATAAGCCAGTGTCAAACCCATTATTGCGGGAATTCCCGCTAAGGCAAATGCCCATAGCATCGCTGTTTTTGCGCTGGGCAACTTGCCCAGCTTTAGTCCGGTTATTTTGGGTGCTGCGGCTTGAATCAGACCGTAGCCGATAATCCAAACCGCCAAATACAGACCGACTTGCGTAGACTCCCAGCCCAAAACACTGATAAGATAAATCGGTAAGGCGACCACAAACCAGACGTCTCGCGCGCCAAACAGAAAAAAGCGTGCCGCTGAGAGCGTGTTAATCGCAGGGGTTTTAGAAAACAATTCTGAGAATTTAGAATTGTTTTTGGCCTTGCCCATCTCGGCATCCAAAAATAGGCGCGACACCGTTAAGGCCACCGCAAGCATTGCCGCCATTAAATACAGCGCACTTTCAAAACCCACCGTCGCTAATAAAAAAGCCCCCAGAAAAAAACCAACGCCTTTGAGTGCATTTTTGGAACCTGTTAACAATGCGACCCAGTGATAGAGTTTGCCCTCGGGCTCGGCCGACGACTCGACCAAACTTTTAAGACTGCTTTTGGCGCTCATTTTATTCAGGTCTTTGGCAATGCCAGATAACGCTTGAGCCAGCATTACAAACCAAACGGTCAGCCAATCAGGATTAACGGCTAACATTAACAGCGCGACGATCTGCAGGAACAAGCCAAAATCCATGGTGACTTTCAAGCCGAATTTAGCGCCTAGCCAACCGCCAAACAGATTGGTGACAATACCGAAAAACTCATAGAACAGAAACAGCATCGCGATTTCGAGCGGGCTGTATCCCAGGCCGTAAAAAAATAGCAAGACCAACATTCGCAAGGCGCCGTCGGTTAACGTAAAAGCCCAATAATTGGCGGTGACAATGGCGTATTGCTGTACTGCAGTCATTACTTTATCCAGTATTTAACGTGTTTCAAAGAAACCACGAAGACACAGAGACACGTAGAAAAAACAAGGGTGGTGAATTCTGGGGTATCAAATCGGCCTACGATTAACGGAATTTTTAATGGATGAATTAAAAACTCATCCAAGCCGGCTTTTCACGGGAGCAACCCTCCTAAACACATAAACTTAACAATTCACTCTTCGCGTCTTCGTGGTCAACAATGTTTTATGAGTGTTTAACCGTTTGGTTTAAGGCACCGACTTTCAGCGCAAGTTCCATCATTCTGGCCACATAACCCATCTCATTGTCATACCAAGCCAAGACTTTTAATTGCGTGCCACCGACCACCATTGTGGAAAGTGCATCAATCACCGCAGAGTGCAGATCGCCTTCGTAGTCCACCGACACTAAAGGACGCGTTTCGTAGCCTAAAATGTCTTTTAGATAGGTTTCGGAAGCCTCTTTAAAGAGTG
>CAZVPH010000151.1:0-5180 GCA_964628125.1 uncultured Thiosulfatimonas sp.
AGTCACAAAAAGAGCGTCTGATCTCAATTGCGCGGTTTTATTAAACCGTACCAATAACTACCGCAGACGTTCAATCCAACAATTTGTCACGACCTTACTTACGATTTGTGCCCTCTTTCAAGACGTGGGCACGGCTTATTTTCTTATTTTCCACCACCCCGCTTTTGCACCGCAACTCTGCTCGCTATTGTGAGTGGTTGGATGCCTTTCGGAGATCCTTTGCGTTTAGATTTCTTTCTGAGTAAACAGGCCGCTTACAGTCGGCAGTCGGTATTACGCCTAATTTCGCAACGACAAATTCGAGTCGATGGTGTGCTGGTCACCTGTCGAGCACACCCTGTCTCCCAGTTTTCACAGATCGAAATTTCAGGTAAACCTCTCAACGCAGCTCAGCCCGCTCGTTATTTTATGCTGCACAAACCCGCAGGGTTTTTAAGTGCCACCGTTGACAAACAACACCCGGTTGCATTAGCCCTACTGAAAGGCATCAATCTAGAAGGTTTACACATTGCAGGCCGACTGGACCGCGCCACCACAGGTTTACTGGTGATTACCGATGACGGTAAATGGTCACGTAAACTGACAGAGCCTCACCACCGAATTCCAAAAACCTATCGGGTCGAAACCGCCTATGCACTTTCGCCCGAAACCCCACAGCGCTTTGCAGAAGGCATCTACTTTGCTTATGAGAATATGACCACCACACCTGCGCAGATCGAGATCATCTCCGCCACAACTGTGCGTTTAACCATCTATGAAGGACGTTATCATCAAGTCAAACGAATGTTTGCCGCGGTCGGCAATCGAGTGGTGAAACTGCATCGCGAACGCATGGGCGCGATAACGTTAGACCCCAACTTGGCAGTGGGTGAATTTAGAGCACTGACCGCGCAAGAGATCGACTCGTTAGAGAGTGTGAGATAGTTGGCTTTTAAGTTTTAACCACTGGTTTAATGAATATTGAGTCGGCGTGAGTTAGAAACAAAGTGATAGGATTGTTTTGAAGTTGACGCACGAGGTTCGTGTGTACGGTTCGTGTGTACGGCTGGTGCGTAAAACCGGCCTATAAAGTTGTTGGTTATAACCGTATCAGACTGGCACACTAGAATTGTTTGTGGCGTTCTTTAACAGATCTCTGTAAGTGACAACCGATTGACCAGGCCTGGTCAACCGGTTGTTTGCTCGCAAAAACTTCTCTTGTGGATTTTAATCGTTAAATTGTATAACCGATCGAACCGTCATCTCGCCATGCTGAAAGCGATTCAACCCGACTAAGTCAATCAAACACGCCAGCGCAACCACTTGATAACCTACTTTTTCGCACAGAGTAATAGCCGCCCCCATAGAGCCGCCGGTGGCAATCAAGTCATCCAACAGCAAGACGCGACGACCATCACCTTTTTGCATCTCCAAGGTGTCGCTTCCATACTCTAACCCATAAGAAACGGACGCATAAACATTCGGCAGTTTGCCGGGTTTCCTGACCGTAATAAAGTCTTTATTGTGTTTATAGGCCAAGGCAGACGCAAAAATAAACCCACGCGATTCGATCCCGGCTAAACAGTCGATATTAGACCACTCTTCCGCTGAAAAAAGCTCGCTTAGAGCGTCAATGGTTTCATGGAAATGGTGATTTAATAACGGAGAGATGTCACTGAACAAAATGCCCGGTTTTGGAAAGTCCGGTACCGTATCCAAGTACTGCGCTAAAAAATGCTGGGGGGCGTCTTGGGTTAAAGTCTGTTTTGACAGGGATGGTTCTGTTTGGACTAAAGCTTGAGTGATAGATTCAGTGATCGGCTGTGTTAAAGTTTGAGTTAAAGGTTCGGCTAAGGGCTTGGACATACATTTACCTGCGATGGGTTTAAACTGCACGGAGTAGAGTTAAAATTGGTTAAAGCGGGAATTCAACCACTCTGAGTGGCTTTACTCCTCACCGTTAAACCATTATTCTAGCAAGGAACCTGAGGGGAAAGAAATTTACCCTGCTCGAACTCTCTGGCAGGGTTTTAATGGACATTCTAGGTTCGCTCACGCTTAAATGCGCTGACAGCAAGGTGCATATCGGCTTGCATTTATAGGTTTGTGGGTTTCTGTTTAGAATCTATGTTTATAAATTTATATTTATCGATTTCTGGTCAAAAAGTGAGTGCGGTTAGATGCAGCTAATGGAAAACAACTACGAAGACGCGTTACTGCTCAAGCTTCCCCCCAATGCGCGAGATGTTGCAGAACACCTCTTCACGTTTAGACCATTGCATGAGCTGCTGATCTTATGGTTAGACAACGAACCTGACTTTGAGTTGCTGACGGAACGACACGTGGCAAGTCAACACTGGGAAGCCATCTTAAACGCGACCTTGCTCGCAAAAATGACCTATATTTGCGACAATCCAAAATTTAATCAAGAAGAAGTTTTGTTCCTGTTAAAAATTGCCTGCGCCAGCGCTAGGTTACCCTTAAAAGCCTACACCTTAGCGGAGGTAGTCGAGTTGAGTAAAGAGGATCTTCCCATCTTTCATGACTGGTTAAAGCGTTTTGCACACCGCCTTAAAACCACACATCAAAAAAACGCGTCGCTTCGTATTAGTCCCCCTTAACGCCTTAGCAACTTAACGTTTTGAAGGTTTCCCAATTTTTAAGCCATTTTTTGTTCACCGCTTAAGCTTTCAGCAGCGCCTTTAAGTTTTTTTTCGCCTGCTTGTGACCATAATGCGCCGCAATCTCATACCAAAAACGCGCCTGAGTATCGTCCTTTTCGACACCCTCGCCCCTCTCATAAAGCTGACCCAAAGCGTTTTGCGCCTTAACATTGCCGCGCATTGCTGCAAACTTATACAGCTTATGTGCTTGCTGCCAATTCTGAGTCATGCCCAACCCCTCCTCAAACAACCTCGCAAGATTATAGGCCGCAAAGGGATTACCCTTTTCAAAGGCATTATGATACATATTCGCCGCCATGCTATAAGACTGGTTAATTGGATTGCCTTGCTCGTACATCAAACCAAGGTTATTCTCTGCCCTTGAATAGCCTTGAAACGCACAGTTTTCGTAGAGATTAAACGCGGTTTCTAAATCTCCTGATGCTTCGTGCAACAACGCTTTTTTAAAAATTGGGTACAAATAGTGTTCATCCGCCAACAACGTCAAAGGATCTTCAGGGTAGCTTTTTTCAGGGGTTTGTGAGAGTTTGCGAATCCACTCCGGCACGGTAAGGTCTTCTAGCCAGACGGTCAACTCATCAAGTGTGGGACGCTTACTCGGCTCTTTTTGAGTCATCCACACAATCGCATACCGCCAAAAAATCGGCAGACGATTCAGCTTACGTGGCGTGTGATGCACATGCGCCCAAAGCTGTTGTGCGGTTTCATCAACCTTATCCAAACGGTAAATGTGTTTACCCGTTAAGGCGTAATACAGTGTGCAACCAAGCGCGTAGATATCACCTTTCTCATCGTATTGTCCATTCAAGGATTCCGGTGGACAGTAACGCCCCCCTCCTAACATGCTTTCGGTATCGAATGAGCTGAGAGAAGGAATGGCCTTGCTCCAATCAATCAAGTTATAGCCTTTTTTCCCAACCAAAATATTCGAGGGCTGAATGTCTCCGTGAATAAAAGTCACGCTGTGCGCTTTTTTAAGCGTTTCTACCAGGCCTGCCAGCAATTTCTTGGCTTTCTTTGGAGATAAAGGGCCTTTTTTTTCAATCTGCTGCTGCAGGTTTCGTTTGCCCTTAAGGTCAAAAAACTGCAGATAATAAAATCCAACTTTACGAATCTCGTTCAAGCGGCAAAACTCAGGAAACTGATTAAAATAATTTAACAGGTCTTTCTCACGCTTGATCGCAAAATGGTTTTGAATGCTGTGTAGAACTCGTACAAGCTGAGGGCGTTGAACGTCAGGGGTCTTTTGCAGCACTTTAAAGACGGTGACAGAACGGCCTTCTGACACCCGTTTAATTTTACTTAAATCAGGCTGTTGCTCCAATAAGGACAATACACTCTCTGACATTCCTTCTCTCCATAGGACATTAAAAAGCACCCAAACAGGCAGCTTTTGACGATTACATCATAACGTAATCGGCTTGATAATCAATATTCAAATCACCGCTGTGCTCAAGTCGATGCTGCACTGGCACTGGAAACAAGCCGCGAACAATAAAGCATTAAACACAATATTGTTTGCAATTTTTTGCGTTACTTAGAAACCGACATTGAGCGACGAAACAGCATCAGGCTGCCAATAAAAAAGACCAGCCCTAACCCCGTCATCGCCAAAAGGTCCAGCCAGACAATCTCCAACCCAGCACCGCGATAAGCGACGGCTTGCGAAAAGCTCATAAAATGGCGTGAGGGCAAAAACCAGGTGAGCACTTGCATCCATTCGGGTTGGTTGGCGATGGGTGAATTACCTCCTGAGAGCATCTGCATTGGGCTGATTGTCAAGATAATCAGCAGTGCAAATTGCGCCATGGTACGTGCAAAAATTCCTAAGAAAATACCAATCGCGGCCGCTGAAAACAGATAGATCACCATGCCAGAGATCAACAATAGGTGAGAACCCGCAATCGGCACGCCCAACAACCCTTCAACCACTAAATACATCGACAGAGTCGCCGCAACCAGCACCACCAATCCATTCGCCCACACCTTGCCGACCGCTATTTCAAACGCGTTCAGAGGCATAACCATCAAATGCTCTATGGTGCCACGCTCACGTTCACGAATCAGTGCCGCGCCTGTCAGGATGATGGTAATCATGGTCAGCTGATCGAGCAGACCTGCCAAGGCACGAAACCATTTTGATTCGCCATTTGGATTAAAGGCACGGTGCACAATCAAAGGCACGCCGCTCGGCGCTTTAACATCAGAACCCGTGGCATAACGTGCCACTTCGGCGCCGACAATGTTTTGAATGTACGCCGCGCCAATACTGGCCTGCATGGACGCAGTGGCATCAATGTTCAGCTGAATCTCTGGCGAACGTCCCTTACGCACGTCGGCGGCAAAGTTAGGGGGAATGACCACCACAAACATGTAGCGACCTTTATCCATCGCTCGGTCAATCTCGCTGGCGTCAATCTCATCGGGCGTTTGAAAGTAGGGAGGATAAAATGCGCTTTGCAGGCTGCTCGACATCCCCGACTGATCTTCATCGACAAAGGCAATGGAGGCGTTGTT
>CAZVPH010000152.1:0-5177 GCA_964628125.1 uncultured Thiosulfatimonas sp.
CCTCTCTTATGATGCTTGAGAAGATCAAGTCGATGCTGCAGACGAACTACAAGTTGTTTCCAGTGATTCTCACCTCACAGCAGGCGTGTTGTGGCCTAACGTCAGGCTACGAAGATCCACACCAGCTGGGTGTAGACCGTTGGATGGCGCTGCAGGGAGCTAACTCATTATATAGACAGCCTTGTATTGTGATTGATGCAGGCACAGCGATGACAATTGATGCCTTGGTTGAAGGTCAACACCTGGGAGGTTTTATCGTGCCAGGCTTGTCGAGTTTAAGAAAGTCGCTTGAAATCGATACTGCCAATATTGTCAGCGTAGAAAATATTCCACGGGATGAGACGCAGATTAAAGAGTCGGCGTTGCTCGCAAATAACACCCGTTCCGCTATTTTGGGAGGCACTTTGTATATGACAGCTTCTTTTATTAATAGTATTGTTTTTGATTTAAATCAACAGGTTGGCACAAAGTTTAAAATACTTTTAACCGGAGGCAATGCTTCTAAGTTGGTTAGCTTAATAGACGGACCAACAGAGTTTATTCCTGATCTTGTTCTACTCGGAATGAAAGAAATGATCGAAAGTGTAAAAAAGTAGTTGACCCTTTTTTTATTCTCACTATAATACGCACCATCTCGCCGAAATAGCACAACTGGTAGTGCAACTGATTTGTAATCAGTAGGTTGTAGGTTCAAGTCCTATTTTCGGCACCATTTACTAAAAGCCCGTAATTTCAACAGAAGTTACGGGCTTTTTTCGTATGTACAAGCCTAGCATTGTATTGGTATCAAACTAGCTGTTATAATGCGAAATAATTTATAGAGTATTGGAAGCAACTGAATGGAACAGCAATCGAGTTACACAAAAGAAGAGCTTTTATCGAGCGGTCGTGGTGAGCTTTTTGGACCTGGTAACGCACAACTACCTTTACCTCCAATGTTGATGATGGATCGTGTCACTCATATCTCAGAAGAGGGCGGGGCCTACGGCAAAGGTCAAATCAGAGCAGAGTTAGATATTGCGCAAGATTTGTGGTTTTTCGAGTGTCACTTTAATGAAGATCCTGTTATGCCAGGTTGTTTAGGCGTTGATGCTATGTGGCAGTTGATTGGATTCTTTCTAGGTTGGACAGGTGGTCCTGGTCGTGGCCGTGCTTTAGGTTCGGGCGAGATTAAGTTCTATGGCCAAGTGTTGCCCACGGCCAAAAAAGTCGAATACGTTATCGACATGAAGCGTGTGATAAAGCGTAAGCTCTATATGGGGCTAGGGGATGCTAAAATGTTTGTTGATGGTCGCGAGATATACAGCGCCATGGATTTAAAAGTAGGTCTATTTACTAATACGGAAAGTTTTTAAGCTATGAGAAGAGTCGTTATTACAGGTGTTGGGATTGTTTCGAGTTTAGGAAACAATACACAAGAAGTGACCGAATCTCTTTATGAAGGCCGCTCAGGAATTGTTGCTGCGCCGGAATATACTGAGAATGGACTGCGTTCACAAGTTCACGGTGCTGTAAAAAATCTAGTTTTTTCAGATCACATTGATCGTAAACAGTTACGCTTTATGGGGGATGCTGCGGCTTACTCTTTTATTGCGATGCAACAAGCGGTTGCGGACTCAGGATTAACCGATGAGCAGGTTTCAAATCCACGTACTGGCTTAATTGCTGGCTCAGGTGGTGGTTCAAATTCAAACTCAACTCAAGCGGTAGAAATAGCGCGTGAGAAAGGTGTTCGTCGTGTTGGCCCTTATATGGTCACGCGTACAATGGGTTCGACTGTCTCTGCCTGTTTGGCGACGCCTTTTAAAATTAAAGGTCTTAACTACTCCATCAGCTCCGCCTGCTCAACGTCGGCACACTGTATTGGTGCGGCGATGGAGCAGATTCAGCTAGGCAAGCAAGATGTTGTGTTTGCAGGCGGCGGTGAAGAGTTACACTGGACCATGTCGTTGCTGTTTGACGCTATGGGGGCTCTATCGACTAAGTACAACGATACGCCAGACAAAGCGTCACGTGCCTATGATGCGGATCGTGATGGATTTGTCATCGCCGGCGGTGGTGGTATGGTGGTGGTCGAAGCGCTAGACCACGCGTTGGCTCGTGGTGCCAAAATCTATGCTGAGATCACAGGTTACGGTGCAAACTCGGATGGCTATGATATGGTTGCACCGTCTGGAGAGGGCGCGGTTCGTTGTATGCAGATGGCGCTGGAGACTGTTAAGGGTGAGGTAGATTACATTAACCCACATGGCACTTCCACACCGGTTGGCGACACCAAGGAGGCGGGTGCAATTCGCGAAGTCTTTGGTGAAAAAATTCCAAAGATCAGTTCAACTAAATCGCTATCGGGTCACTCCTTAGGTGCGGCAGGTGTGCATGAGTTTATCTACAGTTTGATGATGTTGGAAAATGATTTTATCTGTGCTTCGGCCAACATTGAAAACCTGGATGAACAGTGCGAAGGAATGCCAATAGTGACAAAGCGAATTGATAATGCTGGATTGAATCGCATTATGAGTAATAGCTTTGGGTTTGGTGGAACCAATGCCTCTGTGGTATTTGAGCGTTACAAAGCTTAGAACGAACGTTTAAGTATAAAGCTTCAATCTACCAGGCCTGGTAGGTTTGCAGCGAATCAAAAAAGACCGAGTAGAGAAAATCTTTACTCGGTCTTTTTTTATGCGTGCGATAAACGGTTCTGTTTGGGCTAACGGACTCCTGTGGCCGTAATGGCGCCGTTATTCTAAGAGAGCGACTGTGTTTAACGACATCGCGCGTATTGCGTTTGATACATACGGCTGCGGTTAGCCACTTTTTTTGCGACGTTTTGCAGCCAAGGTTTTTTAAGATAAGTTCGGTTGGCATAACCCCCGCGTCCTTCGTGGTACGCCAGGTAAAGTTTATAAGGGTCTTTACGGGAGATGTTGAGTTGTTTGTGTGATTGATAGTTGTACCAGCCTATAAAGTCCAGTGAGTCTTCAATATTAGAGCGACTCGCACCTGAGCGCTTAGTGGCTTTTTTATAATCTCCCCAGGTACCATCTTTTGCCTGGGAATAACCATAGGAACTTGAGGCACGTGGCAGTGGGATCATTCCTAGTGCGTAAGCCCTCGGCGGTTGCGCATCGGGTTTAAATCGAGACTCTTGGTGAATGAATGCCATCAAAATGTCCGGTGAGGTTCCCCAGCGTTTTTGTGATTTTTGGGCAGCGTGTTTCCATGTTGGGTCATGTTTGAAAATAGAGCAGATATTGTCGTAGGTTTGTTTGGGTGGTGGCGTCGTACTGCACCCCGTGATCAATATAAATCCACCCAGCAGTGCGAGAGTGAAAAGACTATGTTTAAGTTTTAATAAAAAGTTGAACAGGGCTTGCATTTACGGGGCTCCATAGATAAAGGTTTGTCGAAATAATACATTTTGCTCTGCATCCAGCACTTCAAGATGCCAAGTGCCTTGCCAGGCACTGCTCATCACTTTGGAAGACCAGACCGTGTCGTCGTCGCTTTTAATCAACAGAGGAATTGCCGCTAGAACTTGGTGATTGAACAGCCAACGGTGCGTTAGGGTTTGTTTGTCCGCGTCTTTTACGTGAGTGTAAAAATAGAGTTCTCGAACGTATTTTGGGATCGCTCGACCCAGGTCTTCACCAGGCCGTAAGCCGTGCATCTCTGAGGTGATGCGGGCATGGCTGATCTTGATGTTGCTCTGATGAATGAGGGCTAAAGCTGTGGTTTCGTTAGCATTCTGTTGTGCTTTCTGGGTGAGGGATAAATCGTCTCTTTGAGCGTTCGAGAGCAAGCTTAAACGGTTCTTTATCAGAGCGGGTGATGCCGATGTGTCAGAACCCGTGTCAGAAGGCATGGCGATATTTGTGTCGACAGGCATTGAAGTAGGAGTCGTTTGGCTCGTTTGGATTATAGGTAGGCCTGGTATTACATTCGACGCAGAAGTTGCGGTTGTCTTTGGTTGGGGAGTAGGTGGCAAAACTTGCGGCGCAATTTTACTTTCTGCAACGGCTTGTGTCTGGGCGGGAAGTCCTGCAATCAAACGGGCCTGCTCGGCTTGTTCTTTTTTAATATTGTGAGTCATCAACAGCATGGTGCTGATGCCCCCCACAATCATCATAATTCCCCAAGCAAATCGTCCGCGCCAATCGGTTTTTCCACTGCTCTCTCGCTGTAACGCCAAGTCTTCTTCAGCTTGCACCCAGCCCATCTGAAAATAATTACGCATTTCCATATCACGACGAATAAGACTGGGCATGCTGCGAGAGGACTTTCCGTCCAATGCCATTCTGTAGCCTTTTTTAAAGGCGTGCAGAAAATGAATATTGTCCGTATCGGGTGTTTGCATACGGCTTTATTACGTGCTTGAGGGTCGATTTAAAGGCATTGTTTTATATCTTTATTATCTTTATGTCGTTTGGTCAAACAGTGCATCCGTAAACGCGACGCTGTCAAATGGACGCAGGTCATCAATTGATTCACCGACTCCGATAAAGCGGATGGGAATTTGAGTCTGCTCTGCCAAGGCAAATACGATCCCGCCTTTCGCGGTGCCATCCAGTTTGGTGAGGGTTATGCCCGAAACACCGACCGCCTCTTTAAACTGTTGTGCTTGATTGAGTGCGTTTTGACCTGTTCCGGCATCAATCACCAACATCACTTCGTGGGGTGCGGTGGCATCGATTTTCGCTAACACGCGCTTAACCTTCTTGAGCTCTTCCATCAAGTTTGATTGAGTGTGTAAACGACCCGCGGTGTCGGCGATTAGAACGTCTATTTTTCGAGCGGTTGCGGATTGTATGGCGTCAAAGAGAACCGCCGCTGAGTCAGCGCCAGATTTTTGGGCGATGACCGGCACCTTGTTGCGCTCTCCCCAGGTCTGCAGTTGCTCAACGGCCGCGGCACGGAAGGTGTCTCCGGCGGCGAGCATGACCGATTTGCCTTCTTGTTGATACTTTTTTGCCAGCTTACCAATGGTGGTGGTTTTGCCCACGCCATTGATGCCGACCATTAAGATCACAAACGGGCCTGCTTGTTTCGCTAAGTGACTGTCAATGGCGAGCGGTTGCTCGATGGGCGCTAAAATATCTTGTAGCTGCTTTTTTAGGGCGAAAATTAACGCCTGCGGATCTTTCAGTTCTTGACGTGACACTTGCGCCGTTAATTGGCTG
>CAZVPH010000153.1:0-5159 GCA_964628125.1 uncultured Thiosulfatimonas sp.
TGGTGGACGGAGAACCATGGACCAAATCGAAACAGCCCGTTTTAGGCGGTGAGAGGGTTGAGTTAACGGTTGAGATTACGACCGATTTAAACGCCATCGCCCAAGATATTCCTCTGGACATTGTGTACGAAGATGATGCCGTGATGATTATCAACAAGCCGGTAGGCTTGGTGGTGCATCCAGGCGCGGGGAATCCTGACGGCACCTTAATGAATGCGTTGTTGCACTATCTGCCAACACAACGCGAGATTCCCCGTGCTGGCATTGTGCATCGTTTAGATAAAGATACCTCTGGTTTGATGGTCGTGGCGAAAACCATTCCAGCGCAAACCCATTTAGTCGATCAATTACAGCGCCGAGACGTTGAGCGAATTTACGATGCGATTTTGGTCGGACAGATGCGCAGCGGTGGCACGGTGGATGCGCCGATTGGTCGCAGCGCCAAAGACCGCACTAAAATGGCTATTAATAAATTCAGTGGCAAAGAGGCGATTTCACACTATCGAGTGTTAGAGCGTTTTAGAGAACACACACGAGTTAGAGTAAAGCTTGAAACCGGGCGCACTCACCAGATTCGAGTGCACATGGCCTCTTTAGGTTTTCCACTGGTAGGAGACCAAGTTTATGGCAAGCGTTTTAAAATTCCTAAAAAAATGGCCGAAGAGTTTGTGGTCTATCTGCGTGGGTTTAAACGTCAAGCCTTGCACGCCAGCGCTTTAAGTTTTACCCATCCTGTCACGGGCAAAACCATTAAGTGGCGTGCGGAGATGCCAGACGACCTGTTTGAATTGATCGATGTATTACGAGAAGACATTGAGGTCTATGAGTCGGGCATGCATGATGACGATGGCTTTGATTACGATTATGGCGTCGAGGTTGAGTACGTCACCGATGAAGATATTCCTGATTAATTAATCCGCCGACCAAGTGCTTGGCCGGCTTAAGTTAAACGTTAAACACAAACAATACCCAAGCCTTCAAACCTTTCCGCGTAGGACAAAAGTGAACCACTATGCTTATCAAGCCAATTTGGCCTGCGCCTCGTAGGATCAACGCATTTTATACCACACGCCAAGGCGGTGTAAGTCAGGCGCCTTTTGACGGCTTTAATCTCGCCACGCACGTTGGTGATCAACTTGAAGACGTGCTGGCAAACCGAAAACAGCTGTTTGACCAGGCCTGCTTACCGTCTGAACCGGTTTGGCTCGACCAACAGCACACGGATTACGCACTTAAGTTGTGCAACTCAGTGTATTCTGCGCAGTTTGATTCCTCGCCTCTTGATTCTGATGTCGTAGTTGTTCCTGTTGCCGATGCGTCTTGGACACAACAACCAGGACTGGTCAGTGTGGTGGTCACCGCCGATTGTCTGCCTATTTTAATCACGAATCAAGCCGGCACAATCGTCTCAGCCATTCACGCTGGTTGGAAAGGATTGGCAAAAGGCATTGTCAGCAAAACAATTCAAGCTTTTCCTGAAGAGGTCAAACAAGATCCCAGTCAATTGATGGCGTGGATTGGGCCGGCGATCAGCGCACAGCATTTTGAGGTGGGGCAAGATGTCTATGATATTTTTGTCAAGCAAGACAGAACTCATGCTCAATTTTTTCAAAGCAAACCTGCAAACAAGTACATGGCTGATCTACCAGGCCTGGTTAAAAAAGAGTTGCAAGGGTTGGGCGTTGTCGATGTGTTTGGCGGCGACTTATGCTCGTTTGAGTTAAAAGAACAGTTTTACTCCTACCGTCGTTCTGGACAAACAGGACGAATGGCCTGCCTGATTTGGATAGAAGAGGGCTCAAACAGAGATTCAGACACAGGGGATGCAACTTCCGACCATGTGCGCACAGAGTCGTCAGCAAATGGTGAGCGCATCGGGTGAACGATTTCATGGGCTCGCTTAAACTGCTGTTTAAATCCATGCTGGAATCTTTACGAGACCTGTTGCCGATCATTGCGGTGATCGCTTTTTTTCAACTCGGCGTTCTACAACAACCTTTACCGAATATTACGGAACTGTTAATCGGCACCTTTTTTGTGGTGCTAGGGTTAACATTTTTTGTCTATGGTTTAAATATGGGGTTGTTTCCATTGGGCGAAAGCATGGCGTACTCCTTTGCCAAAAAAGGCTCGCTGTTCTGGTTAATTTTGTTTTCATTTTCATTGGGATTTGGCACCACCATCGCCGAACCGGCGTTGATCGCTGTCGCGGGCGAAGCCTCTAAGGTCGCAGCCAGCGCTGGGGTCATCGCCAGCAATGTCGAATCCATGAAACAGTACGCCGATGGCTTGCGCCTAACGGTGGCGCTGTCGGTCGGTTTCGCCATTGTACTGGGGGTGATTCGTATCCTAAAAGGCTGGGCGATTCATTGGTTTATTATCGCCGGCTATCTGTTGGTGGTGGTGACGACAAGCTTTGCACCCGAGGAGATTATTGGCATCGCGTACGATTCCGGTGGCGTCACCACGTCGACCATTACCGTGCCGTTAGTGACCGCTTTGGGTGTGGGATTAGCAAGTTCCATTAAAGGCCGAAACCCTATGATTGATGGGTTTGGCTTGATCGCGTTTGCCTCACTGACGCCGATGATTTTTGTGATGATCTACGGGATGATGATTTAATGGAGTTTGCTTCCCTGATTGTGAGCTATATCGACCGTTTTATCGTCATACTGACGACGACGGTGGTGGACGTCATTCCTATTTTGGTTATTTTTATCGGCTTTCAGCTGTTTGTGTTACGACAAAAAATTCCCAATTTTAAACACGTTGCCGCGGGTTTCTTCTTTGTTTTGTTGGGATTAGCCTTCTTTCTGCAAGGCCTTGAGCAGACGTTGTTTCCGCTAGGACGACTGATGGCCGAGCAGTTTACCGACCCCAGTTTTATCTTTGGTCATGAGGTCGTAGGCGATTTTGAATTCAGCTGGCGTGACTATTATTGGGTCTATATTTTTGCCTTTGCCATCGGTTTTAGCACCACTGTCGCAGAGCCAGCGCTTTTGGCCGTAGCCATCAAAGCCGAGCAAGTGTCAGGCGGTGCCATCAGCATTTGGGGGTTACGCCTGGCGGTGGCTTTGGGTGTGGCGGTTGGCATTTCGCTTGGAACTTTTAGGATTGTGACCGGCTACCCGATTCATTGGTTTGTGATTGCTGGCTATGTGTTTGTTGTAATTCAGGTCTTTTATACGCCCAGAATGATTGTGCCCTTGGCGTTTGATTCCGGTGGTGTGACCACCTCGACTGTGACAGTGCCATTGGTCGCAGCATTGGGGCTGGGGCTGGCGGAAACCGTGCCGGGCAGAAGTGCGTTAATTGATGGCTTTGGGTTGATCGCATTTGCGAGTCTGTTCCCCATTATCTCGGTGATGGCTTATGCTCAAATTTCAGAATTAAAATCTTCCAGAGTGGCTGCACGAGAACAGACCAGCCAAACAAGAGAGGAACCTGTCGAGAAAATGATTGCTTCAAAGGAGAAGTTGCCGTGAAATTTAAGTTGATTATTGCGTTGCTGGACGACTCGAAAACCGAGTCTATTATCAAGGCTGCTCGCTCGGTAGGGGCTATGGGGGCGACGATTATTAACAATGCCCGAGGCGAAGGGCGAGATGCGCCGATTACGTTTTTTGGTTTAACCTTAGAGACTCAGCGAGATGTCGTGCTTTTTTTAGTAAAAGAGTCATTAAGTCGCCATGTGTTGGAGAGCATTTCCGAAGTGGGAGAGTTCTCAAAAATACCGGGCTCGGGCATTGCAATTCAAGTTGCGGTCGAAGACACCGTGGGACTGGAATACCAAATTGAGGAACTGATGCAACAGACAGAAAAAGAGTCTCCACCGGTTTCAGAAAGATAACAAAATCCACTAGAACATTTCTAGCGGTCACTAATTTGCCCGGTTTTTCTGAGTAAATTATGGCTGATCGCGCTTTAATACCTGCTAGGGCCTTTCCATAACGTTCCTGGTATTAAGATATAGATAACGCTATAAGCTAAGCTTATTGTTTGCTATAATCTTGGTTAATTTGAACTTAGATGATGAACATTGACCTAAAGGAGAGAGTCTAAATGCTTGAACAAACGCTAACGCAGGTACTGTTATTATTGGCCGCGACCGTCTTTATTATTTTGCTGTTTCAGCGTTTGCAGATTCCGGCGAGCTTGGCGTATCTTGCAGTGGGCGTGCTTTTAGGAGGTCATACGGCGGGGCCAGTGATCGCCTCCGAATATCTGCAAGTCATTGCCCAATTTGGAATTGTCTTCCTGCTGTTTACGATCGGTTTAAGTTTTTCGATGGCGCAAATTTATGAATCCCGGCACACCATTTTGGGGTTAGGAACCGCGCAAGTCGCCTTAACCACTACGGTTGTTGCGCTGATTTTGTGGGCAATGGGCGTACCAGGGATCGTCGCCTTTGTAATAGGGGCGATTTTTGCACAATCTTCGACCACCATTATCTCTAAACAGTTGATTGAACAGGGCGAGGATCAAACCCGTCACGGCCGTTTAGGCGTAACCATGTCGGTGTTTCAAGACATTACCGCAGTGCCTTTTGTTGTGGTGATTCCGGTATTGGCGGTGGCCTCGACGCAAGCCTTGGCGATGGATTTAGGCTGGGCGCTGATGAAAGCCCTTTTGGCCTTCTTTATCGTATTTTTCTTAGGACGCTACCTGCTCTCACCTTTTTTTCACATGGTTGCCCAACGTGGGTCAGCAGAGCTGTTCACCTTAACCGTGTTGCTGGTCTCTTTAATGTCCGCTTGGACAACCATGAGCTTAGGTCTTTCCATGGCATTCGGTGCGTTTTTGGCCGGTATGATGCTGGCCGAAACCAAGTTTCGCCATCAAGTTGAGTCAACGATTAGACCGTTCCGTGATGTTCTGCTAGGTCTGTTTTTCGTCAGTATTGGCATGTTGGTAAACCCATCCATAATTCCAGACATCTGGTTGGAGGCTCTGTTGGGGGCGCTGGCGCTCCTAAGTATTAAGTTGATTTTGGTCACCATCATCGTCCGAATTTCGGGGGCAGATTTTTTTACGGCACTGCGTACAGGTTTGTTACTGGCGGTGGGCGGGGAATTTGGTTTTGCGTTGTTGGCGATCGGTATTGATGCCTCTATTTTGGAAGAGCGAATCTCTCAAATTGTCCTAACATCGGTTCTGTT
>CAZVPH010000154.1:0-5139 GCA_964628125.1 uncultured Thiosulfatimonas sp.
CTGAAGCGTTCACATTGACCTCATCATCAGAGCCATCGAACAACGTATTCAGCTCATTAAAGTAGGTTTCTATGTGATGAATGGTTAAATTTTCGGGCAGTTTGATCTCGTGACTCATGTGGACCTCATCTATCGAATTTAAAAGATTAAAGAACGCGAGTAATCACAGAGAGCAGTTTTTCAGGACTAAAAGGTTTCACAATCCAACCCGTCGCGCCTGCTTCTTTACCTTTGGTTTTCATGTCGCCAGAAGATTCTGTTGTTAAGCATAAAATAGGGGTGAACTTATAGTTCGGCAAGGCTCTTAGTGCGGTGACTAGCTCAATGCCGTTCATATTTGGCATGTTTATATCCGTTACAATAAGGTCAAACTGACTTTGTTTAGCAATGTCCAGCGCCATAACACCATCTTCAGCTTCAGTCACATCGTGTCCTGCTGATTTTAGGGACATGCTGACCATTTGTCTCATGGATTTAGAATCGTCTACTGCTAAGATTTTTGACATCTTATACTCTCGCTATTGTGCTTATAAATGAACGTTTTTTACGCCATTATACAGGGGGGTTAATCAATATTTATGGCTTTTTTAATCGTCGCAAGAATACCATCGTTTATTAATGGATCTACATGCAAAATAATGACTAATTGATTGTTAATCGTTGCAAGTCCATCTACATATTCTGAGTGTACAGTACCACTCATTTCAGGGGCTACTTGCAGCTCTTTTTTGTTGACCGTATACACATCCGATACGCCATCAACCACGAGCCCGACTATTTTTGAAGAGCCCGTGTTGTCCTCGGCTCGTACAATGATCACCACGGTTGTTTCATTGTAGGTGATCTGCTTCAATCCAAAACGCACACGCAAGTCAATAATGGGCACCACCGCGCCGCGGAGGTTTATAACCCCCATGACATATTCTGGAGTGTTCGGAATAGGGGTGGTGTGCTCCCAGCCTTTAATCTCTTGTACTCTTAAAATATCAACGCCGTATTCTTCATGGCCCAATAAAAAGCTAAGGACTTGGTCGCTGTTACTGGCTCTTTGATCGATCTGTTCTTGAATGGAGTTTAAATTGTTATCCATTTAGACGACTCTCTTGACGTGGCGTTAATTAAAAGATGTTCACTGAAGTTCAATAAATATGCCCCATAAATTAACCGATTCGCCAGTAAAGGTCTAGTGTTCACGCTGAAATTGTTTTGAAATGCCAATAAAGGCGTGGTTTAGGTACGCGCACAATAACGTTGAACAACAAGCATAATGGTGAATGCAAGGCTGTTTTACAAGCGTCCGTTCGCTTAAACTCGAATATCTATCAGTGCGACTTGAGTTGAGTTTTCTGTTTTTAAAGGTTTTTTCTTCACCAGCAGTAAATTTTCGAGTTGAAGGCCTTGGCGTTCAAATTGTTGTTTAAGGTTCTCAATATTTTCAACTATGTTGTGCTCTAACGCTTCTGTTTCGCACCAGATAAAACAACTAAATTCACCCTCCTGGCTCAAGGTTAATTTAGAAGCCATTTCACCGAGCGGCAGATGAACCTCAATTAAAATTTCCCAGCCATTGTGCCCTGAATCCTTGTTTTTTCTAAATTCAACGTAATCTTGGCTGGCTCGTTTGTCAGGATCAAGAGGGAGGTCGAGTGGTGTAATATTTGGATTTTCGTAAAGTTGCAATTGTTGCAGGGTAATTCGATTTATGGCTTGGTTAAGAGTGCCTAATAATTGTGCTATCTGAGGTGAGGGCGATTTAACATTTAGCGACGCCGCCTGTTTTTGTAAGGAGAGCAATTGGTTTTTAATGTCATTGCTCAAATTAAGTTTATCCGGCTGTTTAAGCTTAGATTCTAAAAATAGGCCGCTGTTCGCCATTTTCTCTTTTAAAGCTGCGCCGCTCAAAGGCAGTTGGGTTTTGCTGATCTGTTCAAGCAATTGGTTGATTGGACCGAGCAGGGATGCCGGCAGGCCTTGCAATAAATTCAGTTGTTGAAAGGCTTGTGGCAGGCCTGTTTGATTTGGAATCACCAGGCGTAAAGCCGATTGCAATGTATTTTGAAGTTGTTGGCTGTTGTTCTGCTTAGAGGTTTGAACAATGGCGAGTTCTATCGTCGGTTGGAGTTGTTTTACGCGGAGTTGAACCGTGCCTGAGTCCTGCAGATCGACTTTACTGGTAGCAACAAGTGTTTGCCCAGCAATAGACAAGGTCACCTGCCTGCCTTGAACTTTTTCAATATTCGCGGTGATCACCTGCCCAATTTTTAAAAGAGCGCCGCTCTGAGCAGTGTTGCTCAAAGGCAGTGATTGTGCAGATGTCAGGAGGTTTGAAATGTTAACCATTTTTTTACCAGGTAAAATGAACTTCTATTTACGGTCCATTAAATTATAATGAGCCTCCGATACAGCTGCTCATAACAGCTCTGGGAGATGTAACAGCCTGGTTGCGAGGTAAAAACAATCAAAGCTCTATTGCGGTAATGAGTTTTAATAACGTTTTGAACGGCTGCTTAATCTTAAATTAGGCAGCTTAAGTTTAGTCTAAACAGTCTAAACAACTCTTAATCCAACCGTACTTTAACCATTTATACATTTTATATAAATCTGTGAATAGGGTCATCATACTATGAGTCAGCGCGAATTTTATTTTACTGAACACGATTTTCAACGAGTGAAGAAAATTGTTCATGAGTTTGCAGGCATTGATCTCAATGACTCCAAAATGGATTTGGTTTACAACCGATTGGCAAAACGTATTCGATTTTTAACCTTAAGTAATTTCAGTGAGTATCTTGATTACGTTGAGACGCAGGGCGAGAGTGAATTTATCCATCTGATTAATTCAATTACCACAAACCTAACCTTCTTTTTTAGAGAGAATCATCATTTTGAGTATTTAGCTCAACAGGTTATTCCAACACTGCTGGCGACAAATGCAGCCAGTCGAAAAATTCGGATCTGGTCGGCTGGTTGCTCGACAGGAGAGGAACCTTATTCCATCGCGATGGTTTTAAAAGAAACCGTGCCTAAGGAGTGGGATGTTCAAGTGATTGCGACCGATTTAGACTCCAATGTGGTCCAAACAGGGCGGAATGGAATCTATAAGATTGACCGTCTAAAAGGAGTCAGTGAAGCCCGAAAAAAACGTTGGTTTTTAAAAGGTTCCGGAGCAAAAGAAGGCTATGCTAAGGTTAAACCAGAGGTGCAAGAGTTGATTCAGTTCAGCCAGCTTAACCTTATGAGTGAGTGGCCGATTAAAGACGCTCTCGATGTAATTTTCTGCCGAAATGTCGTTATTTACTTTGATAAACCGACTCAATCCAAGTTGTTTGATCGATATGCTGAGCGATTACCCATAGGTGGCCATCTTTTTGTGGGGCATTCGGAATCACTGTATAAAATTTGCGATCGATTTGAACTCTTAGGTCAAACTATTTATAAAAAAATAATGTAATGAGGTTGGGGAGGTGCAAATGTCCCCAAGAACGAGCATTATGGTTAAAAGAACAAGGAATACCACGTGAACAGGCCCATTAAAGTTTTGATTGTTGATGACTCTGCGTTAGTTCGTACCATGTTAAAAGAAATGCTATCTTCTGATCCAGAAATAGAGGTGATTGGCACCGCTTCAGACCCATTTGACGCCAGAGAGAAGATAAAAAAACTGCGTCCAGATGTGCTGACCTTAGACATTGAAATGCCAAAAATGGATGGCGTTACTTTTCTAAAAAACTTGATGCGTCTGCACCCGCTGCCGGTTGTTATGGTATCGACTTTAACCGAAAAAGGCGCAGATATAACGTTTGAGGCGATGGATTTAGGCGCAGTCGACTTTGTCAGCAAACCAAAAATTGATTTAGTCAATACGTTTGAAGCCTACACGCTCGAAATTTGTCTTAAAGTTAAGACCGCGGCTCGTGTGAGTAAATCTATGCTAGAGCGACAATATGCACGTTATGTCGCGAATCAAAAAGACCGCCCTAAGTTGGCAAGTTCACCAGCACTGCCGCGAAGTGTGCCTGCTAAGTTAACCACCGATGCGGTTTTGCCAAAGCTCAACACACAGCTAAGACATCCTAAAAGCGCTATTAAAATCATTGCACTAGGCGCGTCAACTGGGGGAACGGAAGCGATTAAAGAGGTATTGATGCGGATGCCCGCCGACACACCCGCTATTGTCATTACGCAGCATATTCCAGCAGCGTTTAGCTTGCCGTTCGCCAAACGCATGGACACCGTGACAGAGATGAGAGTCTTTCATGCGGAAGATGGCCAAAAAATTCTGCAAGGTCATGTTTATATTGCACCGGGAGATAAACACCTCATGATTGTGCGGGATGGTGCGAATTATATCTGCCGTTTAAATGACGGGCCACCGGTCAATCGGCATAAACCGGCGGTTGACGTTATGTTTCGCTCCGTTGTCCAAAATATGGGGCCAAATGCCATTGGCGTTTTATTAACTGGAATGGGCGCTGACGGTGCGGTCGGCATGAAAGAGATGCAGGAAGTTGGCGCGTCTACCATTGCTCAGGATGAGAAAAGCAGTGTTGTCTGGGGAATGCCTGGAGAGGCCGTTAAAATTGGCGCGGCAGATTATATTTTGCCGCTAGATAAAATACCTCAAAAAATCCTGGAATTGGCTGGGCGTTAAACCGTTCCTTCAATGCACTTTAATACCCAGCATTCGATGCAAGGGTTTTTGCACGCAAGGTTGGGTTTAAACAGTAAAAAGCCAAGCCAAGCGGTTCGACTGAGCTTTACGCAGAGTTTTATCTTTTTATTTTTTGGCATATTTACTGCTATAACAGTTCTAAAATGGCTTTGAAACACCGCTGTTTCTTCACTGAACCAACACTATTACCGTGTAAAAGTGCATTTTAATGCGAGCCTTAAGGGCCGTCGTAATTTAAGGAATACATCATGCCACATCTTTTTACCGCGTATTGGCCCGCCTGGTTAGCAACCCTGATAGGGATTGTCTTGACCATTATAAACTTACCGTACGCGGGAGTGCTTATGGTGGTAATTGTCTCAGCTGCTTGGGCCGTTTCAGTGGCAAGTGTTGCCGGTTTTAACTCGGCAAGACCAAGCGAGAGCGCGGTTCAAGCAGACGCCGCCACAGACTCCGTGGGTCAGTCC
>CAZVPH010000155.1:0-5090 GCA_964628125.1 uncultured Thiosulfatimonas sp.
GGGCATGTTAAGGCGACTTTTCATTCTCATCATGCTCATCATTCTCATCCTTTTTTATACTCAAATTGTGCCATGAGAGAGTAGGCCTTTAAGCCTTAGAAAAGCCGATGGCAAGTCGTGGAGGGTGTACAATCGGCGTACTGTGGCTTTACTGCGCATTGCAGTGTTTTCGTTGTGACCAGCGTATGGTGGTGGCCGTTATGTTCTTTCTAACTCTCCTGCCGATCTTATCTCCAACACATAGGCATCTGCAACACACAGGCCTGGAACGCCTTTAACTTTTCCTGAATCATCTTGTCCCGAATCCTATCTTAAAATCCCACAGAGGCACCGGTGCTAACTCAAACACCTTACAAAGTTTTTTTAACCTACATCATTCCATCCGTTCTTGGGCTGATTGCCGTCTCATCGGCGAGTATTATTGACGGTTATTTTGTGGGCAATTATGTGGGAACGGTTGGCTTAGCCGCCGTCAATATTGCATACCCCATTTTCTCGATTCTGTTTGGTCTTGGGTTGATGTTTGCGGTGGGCAGCAGTGTGATGTTCTCAAAGCTGCTGGGAAGCAATCGAAAACCAGAAGCCCAAGATATGTTTACCAAGTCGATGATTGTGGTGACGCTCTTTAGCTTGGTTGCGTGTGGTCTAGTCTATTTAAACATTGAAAACATTCTGCATGCTTTAGACGTTAAAGATGAATTTCAGAGCAGTTCGTACACTTACCTCTCTATTATGGTGCTGTTTTTGCCTTTTTTGATGGTGGGGATTGTGATCGATTATTTTGTGAGGGCAGACGGCAATCCCAACCTCTCTTTTTTGGCACTGATGTCCACCGCAGTGGTAAATGTGGTGCTGGATTATCTTTTTATCGTAAAACTCGATTATGGCTTAGCGGGGGCGGCGTCGGCGACGGGAATCTCGTTTGTGGTGTTGAGCGTTGCTTTACTGCCCCACTTTTTTTTAAAGAAAGCGAGCTTAAGATTCATTAAACCTAAGGGGAGTTTTAAGCCGGTTTTTAGAGCGCTGAAGAACGGCGTGTCAGAGTTTATAAATGAGTCTTCCGCGGGGATTACCGTCCTGATATTTAACTTTATGATGATAAAGTACCTAGGGGTTCAAGGGGTCGCGGCCTATACCATCGTGACCTATTTTATAATGTTGAGCATTATGATAAGTTTTGGCATAAGCGATGGCCTACAACCGATTATCGCCCAGCATTATGGGGCAAAAAAGAGTGCCCGAATCAGGCGTTTTTTAAAACTGGGCTTTGCGACGATTCTAGGTTTTTCGTTTCTGTTAGTGGCCATTGTACTGACGCATCCCCAGGCATTAGTAGACATTTTTTTAGACGCAAATAGCGCGAAAACAAAAGCGATTACCATCGAGTTTTTAAAATATACTTGGGTTGCTTTTCTATTTGTGGGTTTAAATATTTTGATAACCTTTTACCTAACCTCGGTGCATAAACCTTTGCCCTCGATAAGCATCGCCATTGCAAGAAGCCTTATATTCCCGATCTTTTTTGTGAGCCTGCTCTCGTATCATTATGGAATAATGGGGGTCTACATCGCGTTGCCGGTGAGTGAGATATTGACGTTCTTTATCGCGGTTTATTTTTTCCAAAAATATCTGCCTAAGCAAACCGTTAAATAAGGAAGGTAAATAAAAAAGGTCAGCAAGAAGGTCAACAAGAAAGTAAGCAGTCTGGCAATAAACCACAAGCACCACAAAAATCGCTGTTTTAAGCGGAGTTGTCGCGCTAAGAAAATCATTTTAATGTAATCTAAATAATCTAAATACGCGCGGGTCAACGGAGCATCGTCGGCGGCACGGTTCAATCTAGGAGAGAGTCATGACATTTATTACACGTCCAGTTACACGCATTACGTCGGTTGCGTTTTATCTGTTTGGAGTTTGTTTACTGGCGGTTATGTCATGGGGGTTAAGTGGCGTGGCGCAGGCGGCGCAAACTGAGGGGTTGATCTCGCATAAAAGCCCGTATTCGGTTGAAGAGACTTTGGATAAATTTGAACAACGGGTTCTGGCTAAGGGACTAAAGGTGTTTGCGCGCATTGACCATTCGGCAGGCGCCAAAAAAGTGGGCCAAGATTTAAGACCGACACAGTTGTTGATTTTCGGTAATCCACAGGGCGGTACGCCGCTGATGCTCTGCCAGCAAACGTTTGGAATGGATCTGCCACTGAAAGCGTTGGTTTGGCAAGATGAAGATAAACAGGTCTGGTTGTCTTATAACGATATCGACTATTTGACGGCGCGTCACCAAACTGCCAGCGATTGTGGGTCGGCCACTCAGGTAAAACAGCTGTTGAGTAAGTTGGCGCAAGAAGCGATACGTTAAAAGATCTTAAACCCTACAGGCGTTGTGGCGACAAGAGTTTTATTGGATCGGCAAAGCGTCTTTAGAATGCATTGCAATGACCAAACGTGTAAAAAAAAGGGAGGGGCTATGACCGATGAAGATTTCATGCGTGAAGCGATTGCTTTATCGTTACAGGGGGTTGAGGACGATCAGGGCGGGCCTTTTGGGGCGGTGATTGTGCGGCAAGGTAAAATCATTGCGCGCGGGGTCAATCAAGTTACCTCAAGTTGTGATCCCACCGCGCACGCTGAAATGGTTGCGATTCGACACGCAGCGGCGCATTTACAGCAGTTTGATCTTTCAGACTGCGTTCTGTATACCAGTACCGAACCGTGTCCGATGTGTTTGGCGGCGATTTATTGGGCGCGATTGAAAGGTGTTTATTATGCCAATTCGCGTGAAGACGCCGCAGAGATAGGTTTTGATGATGCGCTGTTTTACCGTGAAGTCTGCTTGGAAAACAGCCAGCGCTCAATGCCGATGGTGCGTATTTTGCCAAAAGAGGCGCAAACTGCCTACCAGGCCTGGCAAGATAAGTCGGATAAGGTTCTGTATTGATCTGAAGTTAGGCAGTTCAGTTTTTTACCACTGGGAGTTTGTTAAAAATTTTGAGTGGGAAGGCGCTCAACGCATTCAAGTTTTTCAAATCACTTAAATCGCTTAAATCATTTAAGTCACTCAGCTCTTTCAAGCCAATCAACTTCTTAATTTTCTATCTTACCAAAAGCGACTAAAAGCGACTAAAAGTCATATCAAAAGTCATATCAAAAGCCATATCAAAAGCCACCAAAAGCCACTTAAATGCTAAGGCTTAACGCTGGGCTTTCTAAAGAGCAGGTGATTCTGGCATCGCTTCCTTGTCCAAAAACCACTGTTTTGGGCCAATTAAGTTAATGGGTAGGGCTTCACCTTGAGCGACTCTTTTCAGTGCGGCCTGTTTGTTCGCACCGGTGGCTAACACAATACGGCAATGGGCTTTAATAAGGGTGTTTAAACCGAGTGAAACGCGTTCTGCGGGAGGTTTGGGGGCGTTGAAAACGGCAACGACTGAATCGGTTTGCTTAAGCGCGAGGTTATTAGGAAACAGGCTGGCGGTGTGGCCATCTTCTCCCATGCCGAGTAGAACAATATCAAAGGCATCAAACCCTGAAATTCGAGCTTGATAATCCTGCGCGGCTTTCTCAGCACCCAGCTCGGCTTTGATCGGGTAAAAATTGCTTTTGCAGGGGCGGTTTTGTGGAGTTTGTAAGCCTTGTGCGTCTTGCCCGTTTGGTTGACTTTGACTCTTCTGATTGTCTTGATTGTCTTGATGGTCCTGATGTTCCTGATGTTCCTGATGTTCCTGATGTTCCTGATGTTCTTGATGCTGAAAAAGTGTCTGCAATACACTGCGGTCATTGCGCTCTGGATGGCCAACGGGCAGACAGCGCTCGTCGCCCATATACCACTCTATTTGTGCCCAAGGCAGTGCATAGTTTGAGAGGTGTCTTAAACACGCTGCCGGGGTATTCCCACCCGGAAGCGCAATTCGACATCGCGGTTGGTGCTGTAAACAGTCAAGTATTTTTTGACGAATAAACGCCGCGGCGGCGATGGAGAGGGTGTCGAAGTCGTCATAAATGGTCTGTTGGTCCACGGTTTACTCCTGTTATTAAGAGGGGGGAGAGCGTCTGTTTAATCCTGCGCTTGATCTTTATGCTTTGAGCGTTATCTAAGTTCTATCTAAGTTTTATTTACGTTCTACTAAGCCCTATTTAGGGTTTATTTAAGTTGAGGTGCTTGAACGATACCAGCCGCCTAAACAGTTTTTGGTGAGTTCGTCCATGCCAGGGATTTGCCAACTGCCGGCGTCGTAGCGCTCAATGGAAGTGCGCTGTTGCCAAGCGTTTAAAATTGGCTCGACAATGGCCCAAGATTCATTGACTTCGTCCGCCGCTGAAAACAGTGTGCCGTCTCCCATTAAAACGTCGTGTAACAGGACTTCATACGCATCGGCGATGCTGCTGTTGCAGCCGTTGTTGTCTTGGGTTGCGTTTGTTTGTCTGGTGGTTGGGTCGGTTGTTTTGTTGGTTGTCTCGCCGATTGTCTTTCCATAAGGCGCTTGCATCTCGATCACTTCGGTATCGGTGGTTGCGCCGAGTTTTTTAATGTTCATTTTTAAGAAGATGCCGCTGTCGGGCTGCAGTCTAAACACCAACGCATTAGAGGTGGGCAGGGAGGCGTGTTGATTGAACAGATTAAAAGGCGGTTTCTTGAAACGAATCACCACCTCTGACACTCGGTCTGGCAGACGTTTACCAGAGGTTAAAATAAACGGCACCCCTTGCCAGCGCCAGTTGTCGATATGAAAACGCACCGCCGCAAAGGTTTCGGTTAAAGAGTCGGGCGAGACGCCTTGTTCGGCAATATAGGCCAGGTTATTGTTGTCGTCCATCACGCTGTGACCGTATTGAGCCGCCACGCTGTGCAGGTCCACTTCGTCGGGGGAAAAACGGCGAACCGCGCGCAATACTTTGATTTTTTCGTCGCGCAATGCCGTGGCGGTCAATTCAACCGGCGGTTCCATGGCGACTAAGGTCATGACTTGCATTAAGTGACTTTGAATCATATCTCGTAAGGCACCGGCTTTTTCATAATAGGGTGCGCGGTACTCAATGCCCAAGGTTTCAGAGACATTGATTTGAATATTGTCGATGTAGTTGCGGTTCCA
>CAZVPH010000156.1:0-5088 GCA_964628125.1 uncultured Thiosulfatimonas sp.
TAGCGCATGCTTAAGTGTTTGACGCTTAACGGCGATGGGCTTTTTGTGTTTAAGTCAGAGTGGTTCATGGGTTCGCTCTTTTAAAATTTTGGATGTGGTTGTATCGAGGTTGTTTTTTTAGAGTAACTTTTGGGGAGACTGTCTGGGCGACTTTAGCAGCAAAAAAGCGTTGTTTGGTGATGACAACGCTGTTTGAAAGGTTAGGGTTCTGATATTTTGAGCGCATCAACAATGGTGTTGACGTTGTGTTTTACCATGCCGAAGTAGTTGCCTTCCGGTGTGTCGGCTAAGCCCATCGCATCAGAATAGAGTTCGCCACCAATGCTGAGCTCATAACCTTCGGCGTTCACCCCGGCAACCAATGATTGGATAAAACGAGGTGAGACGCTGGATTCAATAAAAACAGCTTTAATTTGGTTTTTTACAATGGTCTCTTTTAAAAATTTAATGTCTTGTAGGCCAAATTCTGTTGCGGTACTGACCCCTTGCAGTCCCATAACCTCTAAACCGTACGCACGGCCAAAATAACCAAAGGCATCGTGAGCGGTAATTAAAATACGCTGTGCCGGGGCGATGCTCTGAATCTGTGCTTTTATCCACTCATGCAACTCTAGCATCTCACCTAAGTAGGTGGCGGCATTGTCACGATAGGCTTGACTGTTTTTTGGGTCTTGCTCTTGCAGAATCTGCAACACTCTTTCGCCAGACTGGTGCCAAAGGCTCAAATCAAACCAAACGTGTGGGTCTGGGATTTGGTCTATATGCAATAATTGATCACTTTTAATCAAGCTACTCACCGGGAAAACGGGCTTGTTGCGTGCCATTTTCTCAAAGATTTCTTGCATTTTTCCTTCAAGGTGTAAACCGTTATAGAGAATAACATCTGCTCGAGTTAAGCGTCTCAAATCGCCTTGAGTTGCTTTATAAAGGTGTGGGTCAACACCGCTGCCCATGAGTGAGATGACTTCAACGTGTTCACCGCCGATGTTTTTTGCAAGATCGCCAATCATCTGTGTGGTGGTCACAACATTAAGCTTGGCCTGGGCAGAGAAGGTCAGCAGCAGTAGAAAAGGCAGCAGTAACAAGCTCAACCCTTGTCTAAGTGACTGGCCCGATTTAGGGGCTGTTTTAGAACGGATTTTAGAGCGAGTTTTAAGGTTGAATAAGCCGAGTGTATTGTGCGTTTTATGCTCTAGAATTGCGGGCTCTGCCGAAGGTGTATTCATTGGATTCTCACTTTGGGGGCTTCTTTTTTATTTAAATGATGAGGCTAATTACTATAGTTACTAACTATAGTAACTAAATGTATCGATTTTAATACAACTGCTTAGTTTAGTCATGTTTAAATAAAAGTTTAGTCTTGGCTAATAAAATTAAGGGCGTACTATATCACGAAAATCTTTTCATGCAAAGAGTCTGCTTTTAATTCGATTGATTTAGCGCTTTAAAAAACTGGGCGGAGGTGAAAAAAAGTGGGCAAGATTACGCCACTTTTTTGCTTTAATCTCTGAAGAGCCACTTGCATGCCGAAATAGCATCTGTACAAAAGGTTGTAAGGCGTCGTTTACGTGTAGTTTGGTGCAGGCCTGCACCGGTAGATACTGATACTCTCTAGACTCATTTCAGCCCAAAAACAACCCTGTGGGTCACAGTTTAAAAATCTTTCGTTTTTTTGCTTTTGGGGGTGCTTTTTGAGTTTTGGTTAATTGCACCATGGTTTCTGTGTGCGATGTGTGCGGACCTAGGTCAATAAAGCCGACTTTGGTGAGTCGATACGCTTGGTTTTGTAACGCTTGAAGGTCACGGCTTAGGGTGGCAGTGTTGCAAGAAATGTAAACGATAATTTCTGCCTTAAGCGTTCCTAAGGTTTTGCACAGCTCCAACGCACCTGATCGGTCTGGAGTCATGAGGATTCGGTCGTAATGATTGTTATGAAACCAGTGTAAGGGACGAACGTCATTCAGTAAGTTGCCTTTATGGAATGTGGCATTGGGTATTTGGTTGATCTGAGCATTGTGGGTCGCAAGCTCGGTTAGTGCATGATCGCTTTCAATACCGACGGCTTGAGCGACCTGTTGAGCGATAGGCAGTGTAAAGTTACCGATACCACAAAAGAGGTCGAGTACCTTGTGGGATGTTTTGAGCTCCAACCATTGAAGCGCCTGCTGAACCACTGCTTGATTTAACGGGGTGTTTTCTTGAATAAAACCCGATCTAGGGAGTTCAAGTGTTACTGTTGACCAGGCCTGGTTAATTTCTGTGTTAAGTTGATAATGCGGGCGAGGCTCTAGATTCAGGGGAGCGGCCGTGGGGTTTAAAACTCCGTTTTCAGAAGTGACTTCGCTCTCTTGCGGTGCTTTTTCGCTGGTGTTATGAATAAAAACCCCATTATCCGCTTCGATAAACGTAATCTCTTTATAGGCACGACTGGCGCTCTTTATGAGAGTCTCACGATTGTCCTGAATCGCTTGGTTTAGCGCAGGGCTTAACAACGGACACTGCTTAATATCGATCAGTTCGTTGGAGTTTTTCTGTTTAAAGCCTAAGCGTGTCACCTTGTCTTTTTTACTGATCATCAGGCCTAAGCGTGCTTGACGTCGGTAGCCCCTTCCATCGCCAACTAGCGAAGGTGCCGTCTTCGACTGCTTGGTCACGATCGCTTTACTGAGTCCGGTCATTAGGTTTTGGGTTTTCCAAAAACGTTGTGCGTCGACTGAAAGGTGTTGAAGTTGACAGCCACTGCACTGAGCGTAGTAATCGCAAAAAGGAGTAGCACGGTCTTTAGAGACAGCAGTAATCTTTAAACAATCGGCTTCGTCAAACCTGTCGGCAGAGTGGGTGACTTTGGCTTGAACGGTGTCGCCAGGTACGGCCAGATTAACAAAAATGGTTTTACCATTGTGACGAGCGACACCTCGGCCGCCCTGAGTTAGACCTGTGATTTCTAGCTGTTCGATAATGCCGTTTGGCGTGGGTTGCTGTGTCATGGTTATGAGCTTCTTTTCTAGGTTAGGGTATGTCGTGAGGCAAGTTTTCACCACCTTGACGGTATGAATAGGGCAGGATTTAAGGAGGTGACCAGGCCTGGTTACTTGGGCGCTCTGAGCGGTGGTCAACTTAAATGCTCTTTAAACACATATTAAAGTGCTGGCAGACTTAAACTCCCTTAAGCATGCCGTAGATAAACGCTTAAGCGTGCTTTTAATAAGAGCGGTAAAGTTTAAAGCGTGAGCTCAATATCGAGCTAATATCGAGCTAATATCGAGCTAATATCAAGCTTGTATCGTTAAGCGGTGATGCCAGTTTTTGTTGTTAATCAATGCCCAATAGTTTATGTGTCTGCAGGCTTAGCTTCCACTGTGGGTGTGCTAAGCAATAGGCAACGGCTTGTTGAATATTTTGCTGAGTGACGAGTGGGTCCGTGTCATCCATAGGTTGTAAATAGAAGTGATTATACGCTAAGTGCGCCACTTTCTCAGGCATGAGCGCCGGCTGGGGGAAGACCAGCTTGAGCTCGTCTCCTGATTCTAAGAGCAAAGGCGCGTTAGCTTTTGGACTCATGCAGATCCAATCAACGCACTCCGGGGCGGACTTAGTGCCATTGGTTTCGATGGCGATTTCAATCTGATGAGTGTGCAGTTGGTCAACTAAGGTTTGATCTACCTGCAGTAGAGGTTCTCCGCCGGTAAGGACGACAAAAGGAGGTTGGCCACTGTTTTTGGGCCAGAACTGCAGTAGATGCTGACAGAGCGCTTCGGCGTTTGTAAACTTGCCACCATTTTGCCCGTCAGTGCCAATAAAGTCGGTATCGCAAAACTGACAAATCGCCGTGGCGCGATCGGCTTCACGCCCGGTCCATAAATTACACTTGCTCATTCGGCAAAAAATTGCGGGTCGACCGCTGTGGAACCCTTCTCCTTGAAGCGAGTAGAAGACTTCTTTAACCGAATAACTCATTTTTACGTTCCTTTCCCTTTAATGATTGGCTTAATTGTGTGCATTTTACTCTTTAGATTAGGGTGTGAAGTGATATAATTTGCCACTATTTTTTTAAATTCATTTTTTTACATTCAATTGGTTGGGTTAAGCGCAATGTCAGCAAAGACTTTATACGATAAATTATGGGATGCACATTTAGTACGTCAAGAAGATGATGGAACGGCTCTGATTTACATAGATCGTCAGCTGCTGCACGAAGTTACCTCTCCCCAAGCGTTTGAAGGTCTACGTATGGCGGATCGTAAACCTTGGCGCATTGAAACTAATTTGGCCACCGCCGATCATAACGTGCCCACAACCGATTTAAGCAACGGGATCGCGAGCATTACCGATCCTGTGTCCAGAATTCAAGTTGAAACACTCGGGATGAACACGCGTGAATTTGGCATTACCGAATATGGTATGGGCGATGTTCGCCAAGGCATTGTGCATGTCGTAGGGCCAGAGTCTGGCGCAACTTTACCGGGCATGACTGTGGTTTGTGGCGACTCACACACTGCAACCCACGGTGCGTTAGGCGCGCTTGCGCACGGCATCGGTACCTCTGAGGTTGAGCACGTATTGGCGACCCAGTGTTTGATTCAAAAGAAAATGAAAAACATGTTGGTCAAGGTTGACGGTAAATTGTCGGCTGGCGTAACGCCGAAAGATGTCGTGTTGGCCATTATTGGTAAAGTTGGCACGGCAGGCGGTAATGGTCATGCGATCGAGTTTGGTGGCCAAGTGTTTCGCGACATGTCGATAGAAGGACGTATGACCGTGTGCAACATGGCGATTGAAGCCGGTGCGCGCGTGGGGTTAATCGCTGTCGATCAAAAAACGATTGATTACGTCAAGGGACGTCCTTTTGCGCCCACGGGCGAACTGTGGGACAAGGCTGCTGCGAGTTGGTTGGGTTTGACCTCGGATGAGGACGCTGTATTTGATAAAGTCGTTGAGCTAGACGGTTCTACAATTGAGCCTCAAGTGACTTGGGGAACGTCGCCAGAGATGGTGTTAGATGTTAATGGCAGAGTGCCGAATCCGGCGAATGAAAAAGACGCAGTTAAAGCGGATGGAATTCGACGTGCCTTGGCTTATATGGGGCTT
>CAZVPH010000157.1:0-5049 GCA_964628125.1 uncultured Thiosulfatimonas sp.
TACAATACGAAATTTTGATTCATGGTGAAGGCGCGCAGCCAGTTGCGGATTCCGTGGTATCAACCCATTATCACGGCACTCTAATTGATGGCACAGTGTTTGACAGTTCTGTTGAACGCGGTCAACCTGCCGAATTCCCCGTTAATCGAGTCATTCCTGGTTGGACCGAAGCTCTGCAGATGATGCCCGTTGGTTCAAAGTGGCGTCTGTACATCCCACAAGAGCTGGCTTACGGCGCTCAAGGTTCTGGAGCAAAAATTGCACCTTTTTCAGCGCTGATCTTTGACGTTGAACTGCTCAAAATCGTCTCTTAATCCACCCAATCTTACTCTCTGCCCTTCTTTCTGGGGGCGCCGGCGCGCAAACTACCGCCGCCTTAAAAAACCCTTTGCGGACAGTAAAGGGCTTTTCCATTTCTCCATGTTCAGCGCCACTCTTTAAGACTTCAAGTAAGCGTCACGCGCTTGACTAATCAACAAATTGTTCACCTTTCTACATTTCTTGGTGAAAGTCTGGGCAAGGACATCTCCACTTCTTTAAACGTTTTAAGCTTCTTTTACCCCCCCCCATGCATGCCCTCAAAAATTTTATCGGCCCAAGTCTACTTGAGTCACTCATTATTGATTTATACTTACCTTATTAGCCGAAACAGACGTTTAAAATATTTAATCTATTCCGTTAGACCTAATGGGTTTTGTCTGCAAACTCACCGGTTTATTTACGCCTCGTTAACGACTCATAAATAACGGTATCGACCTCTAAACTCTAATCCAGAGTTTATCAGTGTTCACATGAATCAATAGGACCCAGAGTGTTTTTTAAAAATAAACTATCAGACCAAAACAGTGTACGTATTGTTGCCTTTGGCTATGCGCTCCTCTTAATATTGATTATTTTGTCCAGCTTTCTTTTTCTCTTTTTAGAACGCAGCATCCAGCAGACCAGTGAGCAGTTAAAAATCAATCGAGAACAGCAAACAGAAGTCACGACCATGGTACGTGGCGCACGTGATCGCAGTGTTTTATTGTTGCGCATGGTTGCCAGCTCAGATGTATTTTTAATGGACGACATTCAGCGCGAAATGGACCGCGTTGCCCTATCCGTTGTCAACGCACGCCTTAATTTAATCAACACAATACAAGAACAGTCATCGTCGCAAGATTGGTTAGACAAGCTTTACACCATCACCACTCAGAACCGCATGAATCAAGACAGAATTTATGACATGATGCTTGCGGGTAATGTTGAACAAGCGCGCCAATTTTTAGTCGATGTCACGCTGCCCGTCCAAGAAGAAGCGTTGGAAATACTCACATTTTTTCAAGCCCGCTTTCAAGAAAAAGCCCATCAAACCGAAATAAAGTTGCACTCCTTTTTACACCTAAACAAACTGTTGTGGATCTCCATCGCCGCGGTTTTTATGATCAGTCTAATTATTATTAGCCTGTTTACCATGAAACGACTCCGCCAGTTCGGCTACGCGCAAAGAGCTTTCCGGCAACAATTAGAAAAAGAAGTTGATAAACGCACTCAAGAAATCGATCTGGACAGCAATGTGCTGCACAACATTCACGAAGCGATCGCCATCGCCAGCTGTGAAGGTAACTTAATAAAGACCAATCAAAGGTTTAATGATTTTATTCAGTCTGCCGGCATCAACAGCAACAACGCTTGGGATATTGTTGGTAAAGTTTTACCTCATCTCACGACTGAAAGCGTTCAAGCGATATTGAAAAAAGAAGGGTTTTCACGCAGTGAAGGCGTTGTGATGGTTAATCATCAGAAGCAACACTACTTTGTAGACGTTTTCTGCGTCGAGGGGCAAAAATCTGACAAGCGGTATATTTCACTTTTATTAACAGATGTCACCGAACTTAAAACCACACAACAACATTTAGAGTATCTGGCCAACTACGATCCCATCACTAAAATACCGAATCGCCACTACTTTCAGACGTATCTGCAAGAGAGCATTGATGACCCTACCGTACATCAACTCAACCTGTTTTACATCGATTTAGACAACTTCAAATGGATTAATGACACTTTGGGTCATATTGTAGGCGACCAGCTTTTGCGTCAAGCCGCCAAACAGTTTGAACAGGCCTTTGAAGACCAAGAAAATGTGTTTGTCAGTCGCCTAGGGGGCGATGAATTTGCCGTTATTGTGAAAGGTTGTGACGACAGTTGCTTAACTCAGATAGCCGATTCAATTTTAGATTGTTGCACCAAGATTGATCGATTAAACAAGTATTCTAAATCGGTCAGTTGCAGCATTGGTGTCGCGTCTTACCCTAAAGATGGCGAGACTCCTGAAGAGCTGATGCGCCATGCAGACTTTGCAATGTACAAAGCGAAAGAACAAGGTAAAAGTCAATACTGTTTTTTCTCAGAAGAGATGAAGCAACGCCTCCATTATTTATACGACATGGAGCACAATTTAAAAACGGCTTTAAGCCATCAACAACTAAGCATGCACTTTCAACCACAATTTAACTTACGCACCGGACAACTCACAGGAGCGGAAGCGTTGATTCGTTGGCAACATGAAGGCACGTCTATATCCCCTGCGCTGTTTATTCCTTTGGCCGAAAAATTTGGTTTAATTGAATCGATTGGCCAGTTTGTCATCCAGTCAAGCATTCAACAACTGATTGACTGGCAAACACAGGGGTTTAACCTGCCTAAAATGGCCATTAACATCTCTGCGGTTCAGTTTCGATTAAAAAACTTCTCCCACGACCTAGAATCTATCATAGAGAGCAGTGAAATTAATTTTAATCAGATTGATATCGAGATTACTGAAACCGTTTTAATGGAAAACTTAAATCAACAACGGACAGCCTTGAATTTATTGCAGAACAAAGGGCTGGAAGTGTCTATTGATGATTTTGGAACCGGTTACTCTTCGCTAGCCTATATCAAACACCTTTCCGTCGATCGTATAAAAATAGACCGCAGTTTCATTCAGGATCTAGGGCAAAGCGAAGAGTCTGACAGCATTGTGTTCGCCATCATTACCATGGGACACAGCTTGGGTTTGAAAGTGTTGGCAGAAGGAATTGAGACGCCACAGCAGTTAAGCATCCTCTGTGAAATGGGGTGTGATGAGGGCCAAGGTTATCTGCTCGGCTACCCAAGCAAGCCCGAGGAGTTTTCTTTTGAACCGATTAACGTCAACCGACTCTCAAATGAGTCGCCCAACCTCCTCACTTAATCTAGTGAGCTTAATCCCACAAACCACGAGCGCACCTCTTTTGCCCCGGCGCTCATTCAACCTATAATAGCTCTCTCTCTTATGAGCCCTGCTTTGTAAGCTCTAGGCAACTCTTTGTAACACGATAAACGCTAAATTTAAACCGATGGGCCTTACCCATCTTAGTCTATTGTTCGCGGCGCGGTTGACCAGGCCTGGTTAACTTCACTCACACTGACTCCACCACTTCGCGACTTCTTGACCAAGCTTCTTTACCAAATCAGATCGTCTGGTATTTCAAACTGGGCGTAATACGCTTGGTCCTCTTGCGAAAGTGACTCATCCACGTCGCTCGTCAGTGGGATCAGAACAGTCGCATCGCGTTGCTCGATCCTTTCAGCCGCTTCACTTGGAATTAACACATAGCTCTCGCCCGAACGCGCCAAGCGAACAGCGCCCGCCATTAAGCTACGCTGACTCTTCTTATTGACGTGGATTGTTTTGACCGCCTTGCCATCCGCAAAATTGTAAGCAAACTCCCCTTCAAAACCACTGATACGATTCGAGTCGATAATTTGACGCAACTCAGCAAGCGCGGCTCTCTGCTCTTGTTGTTGTTTGCGCTCTAGGTTGAGTTGCAAATCGCGTTCGGCTTTTTCTTGGCTCGCTTTTAACGCCAATTGAGCAGCTTCATTTAGAGTGGACGTTTGCCCCTTCTTACCTTTACTCTGTTTAGTCTGTTGGTACTTTTCTCGTTTTGCTTTTTGAGCTTTTTTATCGTCAACAAGACCAGCTTTTTTCAGCTGATCAAATAGGGATCCCGCCATTTTTTTTACTCATCTCTCTAAAATTAGGCGACTATTTTACCCTATTCAGTCGCTTGTGAGCAGAAACAGACGCTGGCCACCTGACCACAGGAGGTGCGCTTGACGCTTACTTTTTTAGACAAAACGTTTACAGCGCTTGATTTGCCTTATAATCATAGATGGATTGAGGTTTCTACTCTGAAACTCCGCGTTACTTCGTTTATATTTGCACTTTAACCGTCCACGTCCACACAGGCTCTCTCACTAAAACATAGGCCGGCTTCCATTGAGATATATAACCCCATTTTGGTTAATTGCATTTGCGGCACTCGGCAATATGATTGCCCCTTTTTCAATTGACACTTATCTGCCCTCTTTTCCGGCGATTGAAGCCTACTATCAAGTCTCGCGTGAGCTTCTGTCGACTTCTATGGGCGCGTATCTTGCGGCCTTCGCCATCACCACCTTGGTTTGGGGACCGCTTGCAGATCGGTTTGGGCGCTACAAAATCTCTATTCTTTCTTTGGTTGGGTTTTCTTTGGCCTCCGCGGGCTGCGCGCTGGCGGCGACCTTTGACCAGTTTATGCTGTTCAGAGTCTTACAAGGTGTGTTTGCCGGTGGGGTTATTATTGCCGCGCGAGCAATGATACGAGATTTTTTTGGAGCACACGAAGCCCAAAAAGCGATGTCGATAATTATGATGGTGTTTGCAATTGCTCCGGCCATTGCGCCCATCATTGGCGGTTACTTGCAACAAAATTACCACTGGGAGAGTATTTTTTGGTTCTTGGCTGCCTATGGCATAATCACTCTGTTTATTATGGGTGCTCTGCTGTCTGAAACGCAGCATCCTGAGGACGTTAAATCCATCGCCCCAAAACAATTAATCGTCTCCTATGCCCAAAGTTTACGGCACCCACTGTTTATTCGATTGGTATTGGTTCAAGCGTTTGTGTTTGGTGGGTTTTTTATTTATATTGCCGGTTCAGCCAGTTTGATTTATGACCACTTAAAACTGGATTCAGGTGACTTTTGGATACAGTTTGT
>CAZVPH010000158.1:0-5033 GCA_964628125.1 uncultured Thiosulfatimonas sp.
CACAAAGTCTGGGGTGCCTTGCGACATGATTTGACCGCCGTGAATTCCCGCACCGGGGCCAATGTCCAGTACGTAATCCGCCGCGCGAATCGCATCCTCATCGTGCTCCACGACAATGACGGTGTTACCGATGTCACGTAGGTGAATCAGAGTGGAGAGCAAGCGGTCGTTGTCGCGTTGATGTAAACCAATCGATGGCTCATCCAATACATACATGACGCCGACCAGGCCAGCTCCAATTTGACTGGCTAAACGAATACGTTGCGCTTCGCCACCTGACAGGGTGTCGGCACCACGGTTCAGCGATAAATAGTTTAAACCGACGTTAACTAGGAAGGTTAAGCGCTCAAACACCTCTTTAACAATCTTGCTGGCAATTTGGCCTTTCGCACCTTCTAAGGTCAGCTCACTGAACAACTGATGCAGTTCGCCCACAGGGCGCTCGGTGATGGAGGGCAGAGTTTGGTCGTTGACATAGACGTGACGCGCCACCTCGTTTAAACGTGTGCCGTGACAGGTGCTACACGGTTTGCTGACTCGGTATTTATCCAGCTCATCGCGTACGGTTTTGCTGTCGGTCTCGGTAAAACGGCGCTCCATATTGGGAATAACCCCTTCAAACCGACGTACATCGCTGTACTTACCGTGTGGCAGAGGCATTTTTTTGCCTTTTGACCCGAATAAAATCGTCTGTTGGTGGACTTCATCCAGCTCTTCCCAAGGCGTCTCGATATCAAATTGATAGAAATCAGCGACCGCTTTGAGAATGTCGTAATAGTATTTGTGACGGCGGTCCCAGCCTCGAATCGCGCCACCCGCCAAACTGAGTTCGGGGTGCATAATGACGCGCGCGGGTTGAAAGGTCTCTTTAACGCCCAAACCGTCACACGTCTGACAGGCGCCGTGTGGGTTGTTAAATGAGAAAATGCGCGGTTCAAGTTCTGGCACGCTGTAACCACAGTGAGGGCAGGAAAATTTTTCTGAGAACAGCAGTGCAAATTCGTCTTCGTCGTCCATCGGCAACACTTGCGCAATGCCATCCGCCAGCTTAAGCGCTGTTTCAAAGGATTCGGCCAAACGTTGTTTCATGTCTTCTCGGACTTTAAAGCGGTCGACAATGACATCAATGTCGTGTTTTTTATTTTTATCCAGTTGGATATTGCCGTCTAAATCAACCACCGTGCCATTGACGCGTGCGCGGATAAAGCCTTGCGCTTGCATCTCTTCCAACAAATGAACGTGCTCGCCTTTTTTACCGCGCACAATTGGGGCGATTAACAGGCACTTAGTTCCTTCCGGGAGGTTTAGGGTGTGGTCAACCATCTGACTGACGGTTTGGGCTTCTAAATCACAGCCATGGGTCGGGCAGCGTGGCGTGCCGACGCGTGCATAAAGTAGACGTAAGTAGTCATAAATTTCAGTCACCGTGCCCACGGTAGAGCGTGGGTTGTGCGAGGTGGATTTTTGTTCGATAGAGATGGCAGGTGACAGTCCCTCGATGTGGTCGACATCGGGCTTTTCCATAATCGATAAAAATTGACGGGCGTAAGCGGAGAGAGACTCAACGTAACGACGCTGACCTTCCGCATAAATGGTGTCAAAGGCAAGCGACGACTTCCCCGAACCGGAAAGCCCCGTAATGACAATGAGCTTATTACGGGGTAATGTGACATCAATATTTTTTAAGTTGTGGGTACGCGCCCCTTGAATAATGATTTCTTCGAGCATGCCAGTCCGTTAATTATTAAGTTAATTAATTATTATAACAAGAATGTCTTGGTGGCAGGGGGTTACAGCAACTTGTTTAAGGAGGATATTGCAGAAATTTATAGAGTGACCAGGCCTGGTCACTTAGTAAGATGTTCAGTGGCGATTAACTTCGTGCTTATTCCCGCCACCGTTTTAGGGCGCGCTATTGTGTGAGCTCTAGGATGCCTGAAATATCGACCTTGAGCGTGCTTTCGCCCACAGAAATTGCCGGCGGAGCCATGCTGTCAGCCGCCATCATTCGATTGGCCGTATAACCACGTGATATAGGAGAGTTGTAAGGTCGGTTGATGTGCGTTTCGACGATACGGTGGCCAGGCGCATTAAACGCTTGAGCAATCAACGTCGCTTGTTTACGAAAGTTCTGAATCGCTTGAACCGTTAAGCCCTGCATAATCTCGTCTTTAAGAGCTTCAGAGACACTGAACTGCATGGATTGATAGGTCAGATAAGATTGCATCTCGGTGAGTACTTGAATCGATTCAGGTTTGTTCTCCAGAGTTAAGGTTAAGCTCTGCGAGCCTGTCCAGTGCGTAATGACTTTTTGTCGATTGTACGCGGGATGGGTTTGATACTGAGAGGTTTGGCTTTTTACGTCAGGATACTTCTCAAGTGCTTCCAACGCCGCTTGCATTTTTTCGTTAATTTCGTTGATCACTAAGCGTGCGGAGTTGCCTTGCGCAAGGTGCTGAAAAACAATGTTCAGTCGGTCATTAGGCACTTCTTGACTTTCAGAGATGGAAAAGTGCACTTGCTGTCCAGGAGTTTGCGTCGTTTTAAGGACGTCATTCTGAGCAAAGCTGGCCCCACTCAATAGAGTAAAAGAGCTCAAAAAAAAGCTTAATACCAGTGGTTTACGGGTTTGGCGGGCAGTCTGCAGTAATCGATTAAACATCGCTCTCTCCATTAAAATAATTATAGTAGATTGACTATTAAATGACTCAGTAACACAACCTTAGCGAACTTTGCTAGAGTTACCATCGAGTTTTCATTTTAGACGCACTGGGATTCTATCTCGATTATAACTCGGGGGTTTTCCAGCGGTGTTATAATTTGCTCCGCATAATTCTTAACGCAATTTGCCCAGTTCAACCTCCTCTACAAATTAAGGAAGCCCAAGCATGTCGATCCCACAGCCTAGCGTGTCGATTTCACAATCTAATGCCATGAGTCCAGTTGAGCGTCGCGCCGCCTTCTCGATCGCGGGAATTTTCTCCACCCGAATGTTGGGATTGTTCATGATTTTTCCCGTATTCGCACTGTTCGCCGAAGGCGAGTTTGCCGGAGTGACCGGGGTACAAATTGGTATCGCGATGGGGATTTACGGTTTAACACAAGCCTTTCTGCAAATTCCTTACGGCATGTTGTCCGATAAGTACGGGCGAAAGCCGCTGATTATTGCGGGAATGTTAGTGTTCATGATCGGCTCCATCGTCTGCGCCTTGGCCGACTCCATCGAGATGATGATTTTGGGGCGTGCCATTCAGGGTATGGGTGCGGTAGCCGCCGTGTTGATGGCCTCCGTAGGTGATCTTGTTACCGAGCAATTTAGGTTGCGGGCCATGGCGATTGTTGGCATTACCATCGGACTCTCCTTTACCCTCTCTTTGGTTGCCGGCCCGGTGTTGGCCACTTGGTTTGGTGTGCGCGGTATTTTTTGGGTCATTGCTGGATTGGCAGTGGGGGGCATGTTATTAGTCTGGTTTGTAATGCCGAACATTGAACATCAGGAGTTTCAGCGAGAGTCGCAAGCCGATCCAAGTGAGTTTAAAACAATTTTAAAAGACACCCAGTTATTACGTTTGAATCTCGGAGTTTTTATCCTGCATGCCCTGTTAACCGCCATGTTTGTCGCCTTGCCATTAAGCTTAAGAGACAATGCTGGGCTTGATTTGTTAAACCATTGGCATATTTACTTGCCGGTCATGCTGCTCTCATTTGCCTTGATGGTGCCTTTTATTATTCAAGCCGAAAGCAAAGACCGTATGAAACAGATGTTTGTCGGTGCTGTGGCGGTGCTGATGTTGTCACAAGTTGGCTTCGCAACTTTAGAACACAGCTTTTGGCTGCTGTTTGCGCTCCTACTAATCTTCTTTACCGCCTTTAACTTACTGGAAGCGTCACTGCCTTCCTTGGTGGTTAAGTTGTCACCGGCAGATAAAAAGGGCACTGCCAGTGGCGTCTACTCCACCAGTCAGTTTTTAGGAGCGGCGGCAGGCGGTTTACTCGGTGGCTACTTCTATCAGTATCATGGTTACGTTGGCGTGTTCGTGTTTACCGCTGCTATCAGCGCTGTTTGGCTTTTAGTCGCAGCGAGCATGAAAAACCCACTGCCATTGAGTATCACTTCTCTGCCACTGGGCGCGTTGCAAATTAAAGATGTGAAGGCGTTCGAGCAAACATTCTTGGCCTACGAAGGTATTTATGAGGTTGTTGTGCTGCCACATGACCAGCGAGTTTTCTTTAAAGTTGACCGAAAAGTGATTGAAGAAGCCGGGTTGAAAGAGTACATGCAACAGTATCAAGCGGGCTCAGGTTCAAATTTAGATGAGGCGCTTGTTAAGGGGTAGTCGAAGTCTAAGTCTTACAGCTTTGGGCCGAAAACTCTACGTTGAGTTTGATTGAAGTCGTTATTTTGAGTGGTTAAAAACTGACCAGGCCTGGTCAAATGTTCTAACTCTTAATCTTGCAGTAAAGTGAGCGCATAGAGCAAAACTTGTTCGGTGTGCTTGGAGATTAAATCGGTGAGTAGTTCTGTAAACTAGGGTGAATTTTTAAAGCGTGTTAGGGTAAACTATCAAGATAAAAAATGGTGACTCGTGCTTTATTATGTAGGCTAAAAATAGTTATAAGTTTATATAAAGTAACTGTTTACGGCTATCCTAGCTTAGAGTTGTCAATAAAATCATACATTTTACAGGGCTTGAATTTATTTCTTTAGAGCTTTGTGGTCGTTAAAATATAAAAGGAAATTGTGGTATGCGCGGTATAAACAAAGTCATTCTTGTTGGGACGCTTGGAGCCGACCCGGACGTAAAGTATGCAGCCAATGGCAATGCCATTGCGAATCTAAGTGTTGCCACCAGTGAAGAGTGGAATGACAAAAGCACCGGTCAAAAACAGCAGAAAACAGAGTGGCACCGAGTCTCAATGTTTGGCAAAATTGCTGAAATTGCAGGGCAGTATCTTAAAAAGGGCTCGCAAGTTTATTTAGAAGGCAAGCTGCAGACACGTAAGTGGCAAGATCAAAATGGACAGGACCGCTA
>CAZVPH010000159.1:0-4021 GCA_964628125.1 uncultured Thiosulfatimonas sp.
TGACCGTCCATAATTTAGCTGCCTGCGGGTTTGGTGGATAAAATAAAGCGCATTGAGAGGTCAATCGCTTGAATGTGTTTGGTAATCGCACCGGTTGAGATAAAGTCCACCTGGGTCTCCAACAGTTGCGCAAGGTGGTGCAACTCGACGTTGCCGGAGACTTCAATCTTGGCTCTGCTGTCAACCAGCTTGACCGCTTGAGCCATCGCCTCAAGGGTAAAGTTATCGAGCATAATAATATCGGCTCCGGCGTCTACAGCCTGCTGAACTTCGTCTAAGGTCTCTGTCTCCACTTCGACAGACACCTTTGGATGTAACTGACGAGCGGTTTCTACCGCTTGCAGAATTCCACCGGCGGCGATGATATGGTTTTCTTTAATCAAAATAGCGTCGTAAAGTCCGATACGATGGTTGGTGCCACCGCCACACGCCACGGCGTATTTTTGCGCCAAACGTAATCCCGGCAGTGTTTTGCGGGTGTCCAATAATTGGGTCCGTGAACCTAAAAGCTGGTACACATAAAGAGCGGTGCTGGTTGCAGTGGCAGACAGTGTTTGCAAGAAGTTAAGCGCGGTGCGCTCCGCGGTTAGAATGTTTCGAGCTGAGCCTTTGATCAGACAGAGTTTTTGATCGGCTTCAACCGATTCGCCTTCTTCACAAAACCACTCGATTGTAATGCTTGGATCCACTTGGCGAAAAACTTCATCAAACCAAGGACGACCACAGATAACCGCTTTTTCACGACAGATAATACTCGCCTGTGCTTGCGTCTGTTCAGGAATAAGTCCAGCGGTCAAATCACCAGTTTTAATATCTTCTAAAAGCGCGGTGGCCACACTCTGTTCAAGGGTTTCAAAAAAATTTATAGAGTTCATAGTTTTCAGTACAACTGTTTGAATTTGATCGAGTGGTGGATATTTTGTGGCGGTATTATACGGAATAAAGAGCGTGTATATTACCGTATATTGATTGACGGTTAGAAAAACGTGCTTAGAATAAACCAAACATCCTTTTTAAAACCGTGGGTAATGCTCTTTATGTGTCGAGTGAGTTCTAGCAAAATTATAATGCTTAAACAATTCTTAAAATCGACTCAGCCCCTTTACATGACGGAGTGATATGTCAAAATTATCAAACGAAAAAGCCGTACAAGAAGCCGCGTGGGTATTCGAAGAGAATCAGAGCGATGCCGGTAAAATGGCCTACTCCATCGATGTTACAACTGGAGTGTTGCACGACATTGAGTTTATTGAAAGTCCGAACGCTGAGCCACGTCCACAAGACGCTTTACCAGAGTTAATCGTTGTGCACGGCATTAGTTTGCCCCCCAATCAATTTGGTGGTGAAGCGATCACGCAACTGTTTACCAATCAACTTGACCCTGCAGAAGATCCCTATTTTGATAAAATAAAAGGGTTACGAGTCTCTGCGCACGCCTTGATTCGTCGTGATGGCGAACTGATACAATATGTACCGTTTCAGAATAAAGCGTGGCACGCTGGCGTTTCTGAATTTGCTGGACGCAGCGGTTGTAATGATTTTTCAATCGGAATTGAATTAGAGGGCACGGATGAGACGGCATATACTGAGCCGCAATACGCTGTGTTAGCACAGCTTATTAACGCTTTATGGTGTACTTACCCGAGTTTGCAGCAGCGCCACGTCGTCGGGCACAACGAGATTGCTCCTGGACGCAAGACCGATCCCGGTCCCTATTTTCAGTGGGGCAGATTAAACCGTTTATTAAAGAAATAACCAGGCCTGGTCACTTAAGATGTGCGGATAGGCTGTTAGATGAATAGGTTTAGTTTACTGAATGCAGCCTAGAAATTTAAGAAACAGAACCGCCGCTTAGCCACCTTATGCGATCCAACCCGGTTTTTTAGCGGGCTTAGGCGGGGGGGGGCTTAGCGCTGAATTTTAGACAAGGCTGTCCCGAGTTCTCGAAAACAACCCTGCTGGGCATTTTAGACGTTTTAAATCCAAATGCTTTGCAACCTCTTGGGTTGCTGGCATCCCAGGTCACAAAAAAGTGCTTACACTGGAAGCAATCAATAGAATTAGTTTTGTTCATGTTTAAGTATAGAAATTAGTGAATTCCGAAATGTTATAGTTATGCTATCATCATTCGCATTGTTATCAATCAATAGAGAGCATTCTTGGGCTCGCTTCTAAAGCCGTGCGCCGAGTAATATTTTACAAGATTCATCATCAGATTTAAAAGGTTTAAAAAATGAGTAGAGTTGGTCTATTTTACGGAACAGATACCGGTAACACTGAACGGATCGCAGATGTGATTAAAGACAAGATCGGCGCAGACATTGTAGATGTCTATGATATCTCTGTCGCCAGTCCAGCGGATTTTGCGAAATATGACAAAATTATCTTGGGTCAGCCTACCTGGTACTATGGCGAGTTGCAAAGCAGCTGGGATGACTTTTGGGAAGATTTTAAAGCCATCGATTTTACCGGTAAAACGGTCGCCTGTTTCGGTTTGGGCGACCAGGCAGACTATTCAGAATATTTTTTAGATGCGATGGGACTGATGCACGATGTCGCCTTAGAAGGTGGCGCAACGCCGGCGGGATATACGTCAACAGACGGGTTTGAGTTTGATGAATCGAAAGCGGTTACCGAAGATGACGAGTTTTTTGTCGGGCTGGGAATTGATGAAGACCAACAACCTGAGTTGACTGATGAACGAATTGACGACTGGGTTGAGCAGATTAAAGAAGAGATGGACTTGTAAGTGTAAGTTGACTGCTTCCTTCGCCTAGCCATAAAGCACTTTGAATAGAGCGCTTTACCAGGCGCTAGAATGGCAACATAGTTGTTTGACAGCCATAAAAAACCCGCTAAGAATGGCTCTTAGCGGGTTTTTTATTTTCTAAGAAAGGGTGGTTGAGTCGTTATAAGGCCTTAGCCAAGAATCCGTTGCTGAGTGAGTCTAGTGTAGAGAAGTTAATTCAGACTAACGTAAGCTAATGGTCGGCCAATTACGTTGTTTTGCAATCTCAAGCAAAGTGTCGTCGCCATCCACCACCACCGGATGGTCAACCACTTCAAGTAACGGCAGGTCGTTAAAGGAGTCTGAGTAAAAGTAACTGCCCTCAAGTGTCTCGCCTTCTACCGTTAACCACTCTTTTAAACGAGTGACTTTCCCTGCTTGAAAAGTCGGTATACCGTCCACTTCGCCAGTATAGCGCTGCTGGGTAATTTCACCATTGGTGCCCAGCAACTCTTCAATGCCGTAGCGCACGCCAATAGGCCGAGTAACAAAGGTATTGGTGGCGGTAATGATGATGACCCGATCGCCTTTGCGCTGATGCTCGTTAACCAACGCCAAGGCCTTAGGCAAAACGATTGGTTCAATAAAATCCTGCATAAATTCTGCGTGCCACTTATCAAGAGTGGGCATCGACTGCTCGCTCAGCGGTTTTAGAGCAAACCGTTGATAGGCCATAATGTCGAGTGTGCCAGCCTGATAATCCTCATAAAACTGTTTGTTCTGCGCCGCAAACTCCGTGGCGTCCACATACCCATTTTTAATTAAAAACTCACCCCATAAAAAGTCGCTGTCGCCACCAAGTAGAGTATTGTCGAGATCAAAAATTACAAGCGCCATATTTTTCCAACCGTTTTCCAATTTGATTTTGCCCACATCCTAAACTAAACCCACGAATACGACAAGATTGTTTGTTTAAAAAGAGTGGTATAACAATTGTTTATCTAATAGGTCTAAAATTAGAATTGAAAAAAATGCCAATTTTAGGCACTATTAAGCAATAATTAATCATTACAAAGAATTTAAGGTTTCCATGATCGATTCAGAAGGCTATCGGCCCAACGTCGGTATTATTATCGTAAACAAAGAAGGTAAGCTGTTCTGGGGTAAGCGAATTCATCAAGACGCTTGGCAGTTCCCTCAGGGAGGCATTCGTGAAAACGAGACGCCACAACAAGCCGTTTTTAGAGAACTAAAAGAGGAGCTAGGCTCTATAGAAAAAATAGCAGATCAACT
>CAZVPH010000159.1:4031-5024 GCA_964628125.1 uncultured Thiosulfatimonas sp.
AACTAAAAGAGGAAGTTGGACTCGATCCATCAGATGTTCGCATTCTGGGACGAACGGCAGATTGGATCAGTTACGATCTACCAAAACATCTAATTCGCCACTACAGTCACCCAGTGTGTGTCGGCCAAAAACAGATTTGGTTTATGCTTGGACTCGAATGCGATGACGAACAGATCAATCTTAATGTACACGACACGCCTGAGTTTGAAGGCTGGGATTGGGTCGAGTACTGGCGACCGGTTCAAGAGGTCGTTAACTTTAAACAAGGCGTTTACCACCAAGCTCTCACAGAACTGGAAGGCGCGTTGGAAAAATTTTGGTTTCATAAATACCTCTCCTAATCCGTCTTAATAGCGCTTTTTAAAAAGAGACTAACGCGGCCGAAAAGAGTGGCCGAAAAGTTTTAAAATAAAATTTACGAATTGTAAAGTACTGCTTAATCGCATGGTTAAGCGGTATTTTTTGCTTTAATGGGCTTGAAGCTTAAAAGGCCATGAGCTCACTTTAACCCTGTCGTTTTAACCATCGTCACCTCATGTTTTGAGAAGAGTTTAAAAGAGCAGAACTGAAAAATCACAAACTTGCTGGTGGTGAAAACAGCGAGAGAATTAAGCGTGTAATCTCATCAATATAGGCCGAATTATGAGTATTATCGCGTGAAATTTTTAGGTTTCAGTTTCGGATTCAATAACTTACGTTTCGTTGTTCTTTCTTGAGCTAGGCGAGCAGCGCTTTCGAGGGTTTTTTTAAGTAAGATATGTTACTATTCCAAAACTTAATTTACCTTTTTGGCGGCGTGGAACGACTCCGCTAGGCGAAGCGCTGCGGCGGTCGTTGGTGTCAGTCACCGAGAAGTAGGATGTATGAATGACTAAGTAGCGGTCATTCAATATGAAGATTTGTTGGCAGAAGCGATACGAACTATCGCCTCTGATTTTACTTTAGGCACACTCAGCCCTAGAGAATATTTAATCCAACTTTATATAAGGAACT
>CAZVPH010000160.1:0-5010 GCA_964628125.1 uncultured Thiosulfatimonas sp.
ATGCGCGTATATTTCCTTTCTGCAACCGTATCCTCTGCATTCATTAACAGCGCATAACGCGTAATAATAGGCGTTTTACCCGCACGCAAACTCATCAAAAAAGTCAATAGCACACCGGTTAATAACAAAAATATCACCGCATTAACACCCCACAACAAACCTCCAGTGCTAAAAAACAACAAGCACAAAATCGCCGCCAAAACGCCTAAGCCAATGAATTGTTTAAACACCTTTACACCTTCTTTTGAGTTCACGTTAAAAATCACTTTAAAAACATACTCATTCATAATCCGAATTGCTTTCAATACTGTTTTTATAAACGCTAACCTGTTAAACATTAACATTTGCCAGCCCATCAAGGGAAAAAATAGGGTTGTCATACTTTCTCTTGTATCGCTTTCTATAAGGCCTTATCAAACCTAAAAGCTTGGGCAAACAAGGATAACAACTCAAGTTGACGCGGCCGTGTTTTACCATCTTCATAAACGCGTGGATTCAATATGGCAAAACCCCAAAACTCTAAAAACCGCTTAATTAAAGCGAGATTCTAGAATAAATGCCAAACCAGTTTGTGTAGGAAAAAAATCAGAATCCTCTACTTGCTTAATGATATCTGGAAACGCAGTTTCCACCTCTTGGATCAATTTCTCAAAAGAAACGTGTGCATTAAGCCGCCAAAGCACAAGCCCAGCATAATAGTCATCTCTTTTTGCTCAACTACTTTTTGAACCATCTCTTTTTGTAAAGATGGCTTTACCGCTTTCCCTTAAAGAGCACCTAATCATGCAGAATCTCCCGCGTTTAATTTAAAGATAAACTCTACTTTTGACTCCGATTATTCTTCGGGGGATGACAGACTCAAGATAAGTTTTTTATAATAACGCTCGCTTCTTGGATCGAACCCAGGGAGATAGATAATTTTTCTTCTAATCGTCAACTCGTATGCCTTCTTGGAACTGTAGTCGGAACGGTAGTCTGTAAGCGTAGATACTTTACCCTCAAAGGGGAAATACTTTCATTAAAAAATCAGTCTGCCTTAAAAACGTATAGTAATCCGAGCGCTCTTTCAGCCCTTTAAAGACAAGGTTTAAGAGAAATAAACTTTTTTCAAAAAAGGGCTTGCAAAGATATTTGATCTCTCTATAATACGCCCCATCAAACGAGTTGTTTGATCTCTACCACTCCCGATTAGTTCAGTCGGTAGAACACCGGACTGTTAATCCGTATGTCGCTGGTTCGAATCCAGCATCGGGAGCCATATTTTAAAGCCAGGTTATTTAAATACCCTGGCTTTTTTATTGCCTAAAAAAACCTTCACACAAATCCCATCCTGTAAGGCTGCGTGACTAAACCTCCTAAAACTCTATGTCTTTAAGAGAGTTCTTAAAAGAGTTACCTCATTTACTCCTCTTCAAGCGGCTCTTATATTAGAATATTGCATACCTTAAGTTTTAGTAAATAACCTTACTCCTAATCAAGTCGCGTTAAGCAGCACTAAAGCGAATCAATTTCTAAAACAATACCTATCTTAAAGAGCCCAGCCTATGTCTATCACCAAATTGATTATCCCCGTCGCCGGCTTTGGAACGCGTTTTTTACCCGCCACTAAAGCGATTCCAAAAGAGATGATCACCTTAGTGGACCAGCCGTTAATTCAGTATGTGGTTCAGGAAGCGGTGAACGCTGGGTTTACCGACATTATTTTAGTGACGCACTCTTCTAAGCAGGCGATTGAAAACCATTTTGACCATAACTTTGAATTAGAAGCCAGCCTAAAAAGTAAGAACAAGACCGCCCTTTTGGAGACCTTACGCCGCATCGTTCCGGACAATGTGAATATTATCTCGGTTCGTCAACCGGTGCCTTTAGGGCTGGGGCATGCGGTTTTGTGTGCAGCACCGGTTGTGGGCGATGAGGATTTTGCGGTGGTTTTACCGGACGTTATTTTAAACAACGGCTCTACTGATTTAAGCAATATGCTGGCAGCGTTTCATCGCACACAGCAGTCGCAAATTATGGTGGAACCGGTGCCCGAAAGCGATGTTAATAAGTACGGCATTGCCGATTGCATGGGGGCCACGTTAAACCCAAGCGAATCGAGCAAGATGGTGGGCATTGTTGAAAAGCCAGCGCTGGAAGAAGCGCCCTCGAACCTTTCGGTAACCGGTCGATATGTCTTGAGCAATCGTATTATGGGCTTGTTAAAAACCACCCCCAGTGGCGCGGGCAATGAGATTCAACTTACCGATGCGATTGCGCAGTTAATGAAAGAGCAGGATGTTCAAGCGTACCGTCTTGCTGGCACCAGCTACGATTGCGGTGATAAATTAGGCTATCTAAAAGCCACCGTCCAATTTGCGTTACAGCACGCCGAACTCGGTGCGGATTTTGAGGTTTGGTTAAAGGATTTTATGCGATGAAAAGCACCCAAGCATTCTCTCAACTCGAACGGCTGGCCGGCACTCTGAAACAGACGCATCTTAAACGCTTGTTTGAGACAGATGAGGACCGTTTTGATCGCTTTCACCTGCAAAATGACCATATTTTGTACGACTTCTCAAAACAGAAAATTACCCCAGAAGTTTTGCAAGCCTTGTTGAATCTTGCGACCGAATCCAATCTTGCGTCTTGGATGGACAAACTGTTTAGCGGTGAAAAAATCAATCACACCGAAAACCGTGCGGCGTGGCATACCGCCTTAAGAGAGATCAACACCCCCTCGAGCGAGGTGGCACAGCAGTGGCAAAAGATGGAGAAGATTGTTGATTTAATGCACGCTCACCAGTTTCGAGGCTTTTCAGGCAGCGCGATCACCCATGTGATAAACATCGGCGTCGGCGGCAGCGATTTAGGCCCACTCATGGTCACCTATGCACTGGAAGCCGACAAACTGCCCAATGCGCCTGAAGTGCATTTTGTCTCGACCTTAGACGCTCGCCAGTTACAACGCCTCCTAAAACGACTTAACCCAGCCACCACTTTGTTTATTGTGGCGTCTAAATCTTTTACCACCATCGACACCCTCTCTTTAGCCGACACGGCGCGCGCGTGGGTGGAGGCCTCTTCGCCCACTGCTAAAGGCGCCATGCGACATTTTATCGGCATCTCTACCGACCCGCTTAAAATGCGTGAATGGGGCATTTTGCCGCAGCTGCAGCTGGAGTTTTGGGATTGGGTGGGCGGACGCTACTCTTTGTGGTCTTCAATTGGTCTCAGCATTGCGTTTAAGCTGGGAATGCAAGGCTTTAAAGCGTTATTGTCCGGTGCTCACGCGATGGACATTCATTTTAAAACCGAGCCTTTTGACCAAAACATTCCGGTTTTACTCGGCTTGGTGGGCATTTGGAACACGAACTTTTTAGATTTAAAAGCGCAAGCGATTCTGCCCTACGACTCTCGACTTAAATACTTTGCCAGCTACCTTGAACAGCTAGAGATGGAGAGTAACGGCAAAAGCACCCGTCGTGATGGCACCGCCACACAGTATCGGACCTGCCCCGTACTTTGGGGTGAGATTGGCCCCAACGCGCAACACGCGTTTTATCAGCTGTTGCATCAGGGCACTGAACGAGTAATGTCTGATTTTATCTTATTCACCCAAGGCCAATCGAATTCTGAGCGCGCAAAGTATCATCAAAATCTGAACATCGCCAACTGCCTCGCGCAGAGTCGTGCCATGATGATTGGTCAGACCAGCGCAGACCTCAATAAAAATTACCCAGGTGACCAAGTCTCCAACACCTTGCTGTTAAAGCAACTCGACGCGTTTCATTTAGGCTATTTAATTGCGCTCTACGAACACAAAGTCTTTGTGCAGTCGGTCATTTGGGACATTAACCCTTTCGATCAATGGGGCGTTGAGCTAGGCAAAAAACTGGCGATGGACATTTTGGGCAATATCGAGCGCCAGAGCACCGAATCGCTGGACAGCTCGACCGCCGGAATCCTTAACACTCTCTGGAAGCAAAACAATGAAAATTAATGTGTTTGGTTCAAACATCAGCGCCCTGGTCTGTGCCGGCTGTCTGGCCGAGACGGGCAATCAGGTCACCTTGATTGGCAATCGCGACAAAGACCACTCTGAACCAGGCCTGCTCAAATTACTGGACACGCAAGTCGACGCCCAGCGCCTGTTTTTTGCAGAGGCGTACGACATTCACGCCGACATTCAAATCATCGCGCTTGAACCCGGTAGCTGCGCTCAAGCCAAAACAATCGCCACAGCCTTGGCCGCGGGCACCAACCCAAACACCAGCATTATTGTCCGCTCCAACTTTACCGTGGGCACCTTTAGAACCTTAAGCGAGCTGTCTCAAAAACCCTGCATTATCAACCCAAACTTTGCTTCCGAAGGCAGTGAGATCATCGGTTTTATGCGTCCCGACAGAATTATTATTGGCAGCCACTCGACCGAGGCGATCAAAAGTTTTAAACGTCTATTCGCGCCTTTTAACCGCAATCGCAATGTCATTATTGAGATGTCACCAGAATCAGCCGAGTTGACCAAGTACGCCACCAACGCCATGTTGGCCACGCGTATTTCGTTAATGAATGAGTTGGCAAAGGCCGCTGAGCATTTGGGCGCGGACATCGAAGAAGTGCGCCACGGATTGGGTGCCGATAAACGCATCGGCCAAGCCTATCTTTACGCCGGCACCGGATTCGGCGGCGCAGACTTTGAAATTGATCTGTCGCGTATTCAAAAAATCATCCACGACTCAGGTTCCGAAGAGGGGTTGTTAAAGTCGGTTAGCTTGATTAACGAACAACAAAAAGAAATTTTATTCCGTAAAGTTTGGCAACACTTTAACTGTCAACTCGAGGACAAAACCGTCACGCTTTGGGGACTCAGTTATAAACCCAATACTCACTCGATTGCCGGCGCCCCCAGTTTGAGTTTGATTCAAGCCTTTTTAAACCAAGGTTGTCACATTAAAGTATTTGACCCCATGCTGGCCACCAACTTTACCGACTGGATGCACGCCAACATGGGGTCAAATACTTTAATGT
>CAZVPH010000161.1:0-5005 GCA_964628125.1 uncultured Thiosulfatimonas sp.
AAGTATCGGGTCAGGCTTGGTTGACGACCACGGATTATCTGTTCAGCACCAAACCTCAAAAAGGGGTGCAAGCAGCGCAGATACACGAGCAGATTGTCAATGCCACCACTGGCAAGCCTGCGGATTTAAATACGTTAAAGGTTGGCGATAGACTGGTTCACACAGTCCTCGTCAAAATCCCTCAAGGAGACCAAGCGTATCTATTGGACATTCCGATGCCTGCGGGGGTAGAAGTGGTGAATGTGATCGAAAAATCAACCGGTTTGTACTCCCAAAATGCAACCGAGCAAGAAGGACGATACGATACGTTTGATACACTGCAGACAGAGTTTGACCGTGTGATGGCGTCGGCATTTGGCAGTAAATATCTGCCGTTGGAGTTTAGGGTTGAGTTTGTGTCACGCGTCGTCACCGCCGGCGACTATGTAAAGCCGGGTATTCAAATGATCAATATGTATCAACCGCACGCCTTGAAAATGGCTGCCCAAGTTCGCGTTCAGATCACTGCGGAATGAGTTAGCTCTCTTTGAGTCACTTCTTGATTCACGCCTTATTTAAAGCGCCCAAGTTAGTTTTAAGGCGTGTTTTAAAACACGCTGGCTTGGTTGGAGCTTGGCTTGGCCTTACCTTTGTCTTTGTAGCGGGCATCGCTCTGATTCTGGCAGGCCTGGTCATTTTGACCGCGTCACAAAACGACCAGCCAAACGAGCAGGCAAGTAAGCTTATCGATTTAAGTCCGCAGCTTTTCAGTCAAGAAAAAGAGTGGCTCTATGTCAGTCAGACTCAAGAGGGCTATTGGCGTTTTCCGGTTGAGTTGGCGCAGGTGGATGAGCGTTATCTTGCGGCGTTGCTGGCGTATGAGGATAAACGCTTTTACACGCATTACGGCATAGATCCACTGGCGCTTTTGCGAGCAAGCTGGCAGTGGCTCACTCAAGGAAAAGTGGTCTCGGGCGCGTCAACCATTACCATGCAGGTCGCCAAGTTACTCGAGCCTCAACCGCGTACCTTGAACGCCAAATTGTCCGAAATGGTGCGCGCATTGCAGCTGGAGAGACGTTGGTCAAAGCAAGAGATCTTAGAGGCGTATTTAACCTTAATCCCGATGGGGGGAAATCTTGAAGGGATTCACGCCGCCAGCCATGCTTACTTTGGCCACTCACCCAACACCTTAACCTTGGGCGAAATCGCCTTGTTGGTTGCCTTGCCCCAATCCCCCGAAGCGCGGCGTCCAGACCGTCATCCGCAGCGCGCACTGCAGGGCAGAGAGGCGGTTCTTGAACGATTGGTCGCCACACAATTGATCACGCAACAGGAAGCTACCTGGGCTAACGATGAGCCGATTGCCACAGAGCGCATCGCCTTTCCACGACACGCCTATCACTATGCGCAACGCCAAATTTTGAATCAAGCGAAAAACCACACTCACATTAACCTAGAGTTGCAAGTGCAGATTGAACGACTGTTGGCGGAGTCGGGTTTGAATGCGCCAGAGCGTAACTTCGCCGTGTTGGTCATCGATACGAGCGCCGACGCTTTAACAGACGCCCGAGTGGAGACCATTTTGGCTTACGCTGGTTCGAAAGGCATCGACTCCAATCTGGGGTTTAATGACATGGTAACTGCGGTGCGCTCGCCGGCGTCGACGCTGAAACCATTTATCTATGCGCTGGCTTATCAGTCTGCCATCGCTTACCCCAAGACCATTATTCGAGACGAACCTATCTCCATTCAGGGCTTTGCGCCGCTCAATTACGACCGACACTATCGAGGAGAGGTCACGGTGGCGGAGGCATTAACACATTCGCTGAACGTGCCTGCGGTCAAGTTGCTCAGCCGAGTAGGCGCCGGGGAGTTGTTTGAATTTATGCGTCAACAGGGCGCTGAAATGCGCCTGCCAAAAGACGAAGTGCCCAGCTTGGCGATTGGGTTGGGTGGGGGCGGTTTAACGATGTTTGAGCAATCAAAACTGTACGCGCAACTGACCCGAAGTGGCGACTATTTTTCGGAGACGGTTAAATCGATGGTTTATGAGAGTCTGCCCAATATTCGAGGGTTTGCCTATAAAACCGGCACTTCTTACGGGCATCGCGACGCGTGGGTGTTTGGTTACAACTCAACGCAAGTGGTGGGCGTTTGGACAGGGCGCATTGACGGCACGCCCATTGAAGGGCAAAGCGGCGCATTAGATGCCTTGCCTTTGTTGAATCAGATTCTCGCTTTATTGCCAAAAAGCCAAGGCTCAGAGTTCGATAAAGCCCGCTACACGCTTCCGGAATTTTTAACCCATTTCGATGCGCCCAACGCGCGTCATCAGGCCGACGATGCCAGGGTTACTCAGATCGAGTTTCCGTTGAATCAGCAAACCTACTTTTTAAACAGAGAGACGCCCTTGAGGATTAAGCTAAGTCAAGCAGCCGACACTCAAATGTGGATTAACGGTGAACAGGTGACATTAGAGCAAGACTCGAAAGGTCGGTTGCTGTGGTTTCCCCAATCGGCCGGGTTTTATCAGTTAGAAGCCCAGGACAGGAGGTCACGGGTTCATGTGCGGATAGAGGAAAGATAGCGGACCAGGAGGGTAGGTTCGCTCATTTTTTAGAATAAAGTTTCTGGGTAAGTCTGCTGTTAATGATGTTAATGATGTTAATGATGTTAATGATGTTAATGATGTTAATGATGTTAATGCTGTTAATGCTGTTAATGCTGTGGAGTTAACCAGGCCTGGCAATTTTGCATGCCCCAAGCGCGAATGATTATCCGCTTAATGACTAAAAAACTAAGATAATATTGTCGTTTAAGAACCGCTTAATAACCGTTTAATAGCCGGTTTTTTAGCAATGAATAGGTAAAAAACAGACAAAAAAAGCCCTTACTTTCTGCAAAGTAAGGGCTTTGATCGAACAAGTTACTGCTGACGATTTAGACCTACTAATTTAGGTCTATTAATTTAGGTCCAGGATTTAGATATTAGATCGGCAAGCGCGAAATAACCGCTAAATCATGACCACCAGGAATGTCATCCTTGCGCACCGCCATGACTTTAGCACCGGTACGTAATGCACGGCCTGTAATTTCATCGACTATACCATAATTAACACCGTCACCATGGCTGCCAAAGGTGACTTCGCCGGTCTCATCGTCGATGAAACCATCAATCACATTGTCAATATCGACCAATATACTCTCGATACCGCCAAACGTTGCCAATCGTGCCGCGTCTGAAATGTCCGTCGTGGTTCTATTCTTGCCCGCTCGTTCTTCAAACTCATGGTGAAAAGCTTTAATCTGGCCAGCGTAATGCGCATCCAATAACGGCCTTGCCGCAGTGGCTAACTCTGCTTCACTCATGTGTTCCGGATTACCGGCAATAATACCGTCCAGTGCTGTGACTCGGCTCAGTGAGCGGAACAGTGCTTCTAGCGGTTTTGTGGTCGCCAATATTAAGGGGTGGCTCGATTCTGCCAATATTGGACGGATCGCAGCGGATATTTTACGTACAAAAGGCGCCTGATAAGAGAATTGTCCCTGAGCACCGTGTCTGTGACCGGTACCGGTGTAATCCTTAATCGCAGCTTTTCTGCCGACGCTTTCCATATTTTTAGGTAAGTCGACTACGACCACTTCCTTAGCAGGAAGATCTGCTGATATCTCAATTAAACGCACCGCATTTTCTGACAGCGCCAGAATGTGGGCGGCATGTGGGAAAGTAATTGCGCGCAGCAGAGGTTTTAAGTGGAAACGGTCAGAGACTTCAACGATGGCGTTCAGCTTATTCGCCATACGGTATGTGTGAAGTGAATCAGGTGTCGCTAAAATAGCCAAACTATTCGCTTGATGGTTCCAAAAGTCGTCATCGGCCAGTAAAGTGTCAAATAGTTCTTGAATTGGCCAGACACGACGTTTGTCTAAACACATCTCTTCAAGCTGGCCAATTGCTTTTTTGACTAGATTGCCAAGATTAATTCGGCTTTGTTCAATGTCTTGTGTCAGAGGCGTGGTGGGCAAATAGATGGAGATACACGCATCAGAACGGACTAAATTTAGATCGCCAATTTCTCTTGCGTTCGGCAGGTCAACATAATGCATAAAATATCCTCTTAGTTGTTGTCGTAATTATATTACTTAAGTACATATTAGCATGCGCATGGCGTGCATGAGCATCGTGCATGAGCATGATGTGCAGTCAAATATCCCAATGACAGTATAGCGCATATCCATCTGCGAATCAGATGTCACAGCGGCCAGTGGTTTAATTGTTTTTATAGAGTTTTGAGATTCTGCTAAACCAAGGTGAACAAGCTAAAATGTTGGATCATCGACGAGCAGGCAGTGCTTAAACAAGACCAAAGGTCGGTTGTTGTGGTTTCCTCAATCGGCAGGGTTTTACCCGCTAGAAATTCTGAGCAGGAGAGCCTAAGTTCACGTTCGCAGAACAGGGAAGGAGAGAGGCTGAGTAAAGTGGCACGGGTTTAGGTTGAGGTGCTTAAAAGTCGGCGATAAAAATCGCGTCAGCAGCTTGCAGAACAGCGCCTCGACGATTAGTTTGAGCGAATAAACACACTTTTTGTAAAGAAATATACCGTTTCGATAAGAATAGCGCTTTGTCAGTTGACAGAGCCAGGGCCGCTCTATACAATACGCCACTTATCGGAGTGTAGCGCAGCTTGGTAGCGCACCTGTTTTGGGTACAGGTGGTCGGGGGTTCAAATCCCTCCACTCCGACCATATTCTAATTTGCTCGAGGATGGTTCTAAGCTATCTTTGAGCAAATATCGTTAATCTGATGACATCGACTCAATTCCAACCTCGTTTCACGAAACGGAATCTCTACTGAATTTACCAGCCTTAGTCGCTCAAGTTAAGCGCCAAGTCTTCGGTAGAAACAGTGGGATCGATGCCTGATGGCTGTCTCTTTGATGGACATCCGTCAAATTATGAAGTTAACACATCTACTATGGCGGGCGTAGCTCAGTTGGTAGAGTCCCGGATTGTGATTCCGGTT
>CAZVPH010000162.1:0-4961 GCA_964628125.1 uncultured Thiosulfatimonas sp.
TTTTTGACCCAAGAGTGAAGCTATCATGAGTTTTGTCTGGTTGTGGACCGATTTAATGGTGTGGAGCTTGTTGTTCGTGATTTTGGCAGGCGTCGCCTCCATCAGAAACTCCGAGCAAGCGCGTAAACAGTGGCGTCGAATTTTTGAATCGCGTGTGGCGATGGCCTCGGCTGTTATTTTGATGTTCTACTTTGCATTCGCGCTCCTGGGTTCCGTTCACCTACAACTGACCGGCAGTAGTGAAGCGTCAACTGACAAGCGTCAAGGCGTTTACAGTTTATTGGACCTGTCGCTAATTCACCTAGCCGATCAGAGTGAGCGAACCTATTCGGCACCTTTTGCAACGCACGAATACAGTACTTCGCTTAACTATGATGAACAGGGCGATGTTGCCCAAACGTATCTTGCGCTCAAGCACGGTGGTCAGCATTTATCAGGTGAAAACGTCTCTATTTGGGGAGATGTTCTGAGCAAGACCGGAACGCCTTTAGCAATAACCATTGCCATGATGGCGCTGTTATTGATGGCTCACGGTGGGTTTCGATTGATAAGGCTTCGATTGAACGCGTCCGCGGAGAAGGGAGTGATTCATGAGGAAACTGTTCATGAAAAACGACCAGGCCTGCCCTTGAAGACCGCTTACATTACACTGTTTAGCCTGTTGTTTTTATTTAGTTGGTTCTACTATCTAAGCCAGTTCTACCATGTGTTAGGCACCGATAAAGTTGGGCAAGACGTTTTGCTGCAATCGATTAAAAGCATTCGCACCGGCGTGTTAATCGGCTTGCTGACTACCTTGGTGATGTTACCTTTGGCGTTGGTTTTAGGCATTAGCGCGGGGTATTTTAAAGGGTGGGTGGATGATGTTATTCAATACCTCTACACTACACTTAACTCAATTCCAGGCGTACTGTTGATTGCGGCGGCAGTTTTGGTTATGCAGGTGATCATCAGCAATCACAACGATTGGTTTGGCAGCACTGAAGAGCGTGCCGATCTGCGCCTGCTGTTTTTAATCTTTATTTTAGGCTTGACCAGTTGGACAGGGTTGTGTCGTCTACTGCGCGCAGAAACTCTGAAAATAAGCCAGGTAGAGTATGTCACCGCGGCTAAGTCTTTTGGGTTAGGGCCGTTTAAAATCATTAAAAACCACATACTGCCGAACCTAATGCACTTGGTATTGATTGCCTTGGTATTAGATTTTAGTGGCTTGGTTTTAGCCGAAGCGGTTCTCTCTTACGTTGGCGTTGGGGTGGATCCAACCACCGCAAGCTGGGGGAATATGATTAACCAAGCACGCCTAGAGATGGCGAGAGAGCCGATGGTGTGGTGGTCTCTGTTCTCTGCGTTTGTCTTTATGTTTACCCTGGTACTAGCCGCTAACCTGTTTTCGGACAGAGTGCAGACGGTGTTAGATCCACGTCGAGTGCATTAATCTAAACAAGACTAAAATTTGCAGAACAGACAACTTCACAAAATAAACGACTTTACAAAACAAGCACGATACATTTAAAAACGAAATTGAGACTATGACACATCAGAACATGCCTGTTTTAAACGTTAAAAACCTAAGCGTCGCCGTCAAAGGCACCCCTTTAATTAAGGACATCAGTTTCTCGATTAAAGCGGGTGAAATCTTTGCTTTAGTCGGGGGCTCAGGCAGTGGCAAATCATTAACTTCTCTGGCAATTATGCGTCTTTTACCCGAAGCGTTACAGGTCACCGAGGGCGAAATCAATCTAAACCAAACCAATCTGTTTGCACTGCCTGAATATCAGATGCAAAAAGTGCGAGGCAAGCAGGTTGCAATGATTTTTCAAGAGCCGATGACCTCACTCAATCCGGTGATGAAAGTAGGAGAGCAGGTTTCTGAAGTGTTGCGTATCCACTTAAAACTGCGTGGCGATGCGGCCCGTAAAAAAGTGGTCGCGCTGTTTGAAGAGGTAGGGATTCCAGATGCCAACACGCGTTACGACTGGTATCCACACCAACTCTCCGGCGGACAGATGCAGCGGGTGATGATTGCCATGGCGCTGGCGTGTGAGCCAGATCTATTGATTGCCGATGAACCGACCACTGCGTTGGATGTGACAATTCAGGCGCAAGTATTGAAGTTATTAAAAAGCATTCGCGACCAACGCGGCCTCTCTATTCTGTTTATTACCCACGACATGGGCGTGGTGAATGAGATGGCCGATCGAGTGGCAGTCATGAACCAGGGACAGATCGTTGAGCAGGCCGATAAAGCGCACTTTTTTAACAATCCACAACACCCGTACACTCAACAACTGTTGGCCGACGCAATTCCAAAGCAATCTTTTAAGTCCAGTGTCGACACCGCTACTCTATTGCACGTTGAGGACTTAAAGGTCCATTTTCCAATTAAAAAAGGGTTATTTCAGCGGACGGTCGGGCAGGTTAAGGCTGTAGATGGTGTGAACTTAACCATCAAGAAAGGCCAGACATTGGCGTTGGTCGGCGAATCAGGGTGCGGTAAAAGCACCATTGGCCACGCGATTTTAAAGCTGGTTAACAGCACTTCCGGTTCGGTAAGTTTTTTCAGCGAAAGCGAACAGAGCAAACAGTCATCAGAAATGACCGTTGCAACGAGTGTGGATTTTATCGCTTTAACTGAAAAACAGATGAAGCCGTTTAGAAAGAAAGTTCAAGTTATTTTTCAAGACCCTTTTTCAGCCTTAAACCCTCGTATGACCATCAGTGAAATTATTCGCGAGGGCATGAACAGCCTGCGGGTAGGTTCGCGTGACCGAAAAGATCAAGACGCTCGAATTGAAGCCCTGTTAGAGCAAGTGGGGCTGTTGACCGAGCATAAACACCGTTTTCCACACGAGTTTTCAGGGGGGCAGCGTCAAAGAATCGGCATCGCTCGTGCGCTCGCCGTAGAGCCTGAGTTGATTGTGTGCGATGAACCGACCAGCGCTCTGGATGTTACGGTGCGCGCTCAGGTATTAGGTTTACTGGAAACGTTGCAGCAAAAATACCAACTCTCGTTTCTGTTTATTACACACGACCTGTCCATTATCCCGTCGATTGCTCACGAAGTCGCGGTCATGAAGGCAGGGCGTATTGTTGAGCAAGGGTCGGTCGAGCAGGTGATGCGCTCGCCAAAACATGCCTACACGCAAGCCCTGTTAAATTCGGCACCTACTTTACTCAAAGAGTCCATGCGGCGTTCTGCAGAAGCGGCAGAGTCTGAAGCTTAATTTATTTAAGTGTCTAGTCACTTAGCAGGTTCGCTGCAGCAGACTTCATTTATCGCGTTCCTTAAAAAGCGGTTGATTCATAGAACGCACGCTTTATAAAAGTCGTCATAAAATATGCTGTAAAAGTCACTATGAAAACCACTATTAAAACGACCAGGCCTGGTCGTTCTGTTTTTAGCGCGTTAAATCTATGTCCCAAAAAGGATCTTTAAATGTTTAGTTTTATTACTCGTAATATGTTGACCGGCTTGATTACACTTTTGCCGGTTGTCTTAACGTTTTACTTGCTGTATTGGTTTACGGTAACGGCAGAGTCGTTGCTTGGAGGCTTGATACAAAGCGTTCTCTCTAGCAGACTTTATTGGCCGGGTATGGGGGTTGTTGCGGGGTTGCTGGTGCTTTTTTTAACCGGCCTGTTCATGCGTGCTTATCTAGTGCAATTGCTGTTTTCAAGGCTGGAACAGTTGTTGTCGCACACGCCGATTATTAAATCTATTTACGGCGCATTTCGTGATTTTTTAGATTACTTTAAACCCAAAGAAGAGCAAGATTTTGAGCAAGTGGTCTCCGTTCAGATCAGTGACAGCCTAAAAGTGATCGGTTTTATTACAGAACACGACAATGAAAAGTTACCGAATGGTTTTAATGATGCGGGGAGTATTCTGGTCTATCTACCACTGAGTTATATGATCGGAGGTTACACTATTTTAGTGCCAAAAAGCGCAGTCAGCCCAGTTGATTTAACGATGGAAGAGGCGATGCGTTTTACCTTGACCGCAGGAATGACCGGAAAGCCTAAAGATTAAGCAGGGAGTAAGCAGGGTTTAACCAGGCTCTGAATTTCTGGCTGGCTTAGAGATTTTAGCCCTCTGAAATAGCCAGCAAACTAAATCAACCAGGCCTGGTCGACTTTAAAGTAAGCAACCTTTCTTATCTCGTTTATTAATCTTTAAAATCAAGTTGATAAAACGTTAAGTTAACTTGTTGGATTAGCCTGTTCGTTAAAGAAGCGTTATGGAAGAGTGCTGTTTATCTTGCAATAAGCTTTCTAAAATACGCTGTGCCATGCTCTCTGCGGAAGTTAAATTCAATGGGTTTTCTCCAGGAAATAGGCGACCACGCGCTTCGGTTGCAAAGGTTTCTAATTTGGCAGTGTAAAGATTCAAATCGGTTTTTTTATGTTCTGCGGCCAACGTAATCATCAGCTGTTCTAAGCCGGCTTTCGCCACACCATACGCACCGTAATAAGCAGGGTGCAAACCGATATTCTCATCCAGAACGGCAAGAAGCTTGCCGTTTTTTGACTGTCTTAACAGAGGCAGAGTGTTTTGAATTAGATGGAAATTCGCATTGAGGTTGGTGTGCAGTACTTCATACCACTGCATGTAATCAAAGTGTTCAATCGGGGTGAACGCAGGCAGGATGGCGGCATTAAGAATAACACCGTCTAACTGAGCAAACTCGTCGCAGAGAGTCGTTTGAAGTGTTTGATAATGCTCTATATTGGCACCCAGCAGGTCAATGGGGTAGAGCGAGGCTAAGTCTGAGTTAAGCTCATCGTAAAGTTGATTTAAAGCGCCGAGCTCTTTGTCGAGCAAGACCACTTGATGGCCTCTTTCGATCAACTGTTTGCTTAAAGCTTTACCTAAGCCTTGGGCGGCTCCGGTGATTAAATAAGTCTGCATAGCGTTCTCACTGTCTGTTCTGTTTTTTGGGATAAAAAAATAAAATTTAAAA
>CAZVPH010000163.1:0-4960 GCA_964628125.1 uncultured Thiosulfatimonas sp.
CCAGGTCTGCCGCTTCAACTAAAAAGTCTTGCAAAATCTCTTCATCCACAACCTTCACCTCGTTTGCTTGCACTAAATGGACTGAATGGAATAGGCCCATGAATGGATATATCTAATATTACAAAAAATATAGCAAGCACTGTGCCAATCGTACAGGGACGAAAGCTGTGTTTAAATCGAAACTAGAAACCTAGATCACTTAAAAGGTCATCGACCTCTTGTTGAGACTGAACAGCCCCTTGTTTCGATTTTTCAGTCACGTTTGGGCCAACTCCCTTCATCTCTGCAGAACGGGTGTCACACTGTCGTTCGTCTCGGTTAGGAATAGCGGCATAATCATGAATCGACTGATCTATTAGGTGAATTAGGCTCTGCTCTAGAGAGCTGATAATCAAAACCACCCGGTTTAACACTTGCCCCGTTAAATCTTGAAACGACTGCGCCAGCATAATCTCGGTCAGTTCGGAACTGACTTGGTTGAGAATGTTTTGTAGAGTTTCTGACATAGGAGCGCTCGATGACGTTAACAACTCCTGTTTTAAAGAGGCCATCAATCCCAAGGCTTTTTCGGCGGCCTCCAGCGTTTTATGACTGGCGTCTGCGGTGGTGTTGATAACATATTCTAAGCGCTCTGCCGCGTCTGGAATGTCATGCTTGGTTTGCAGTAAGAGAGTGCTGTCACTCAGGCCATTAAGCGTCTGATTCAGATTCTGCGTCAGCTCACTGACGCGCTGGTAGAGTTCCGACTCACGAATTTGGGTCATCTCATCGAGTAAAGCACTCGCCTTAGAATGCTCCCCGCTCTCCAGTGCGGTGAGCAACGCTTTAACAAGCTTCTGATCAATTCTTGTGGAACAAGCCATACCGTATACATCCTTACCCATAAATGGTGTCAAAAAAAAAGCCTTGTCGGTAATATACTACCGTACAAGGCTTTTAATCAAATGAAAGTGATGCCCTATTGGTTGTTTTTTTGCTCATTACGCCGTTTAAAGATCTGGTAAATTTTATCGTTTAACGCGTTAGCCGTAAAAGGCTTAACGATATAGCCGTCCACCCCCGACTCGGCGGCTTCTAGCATCTGGTTACGCTTGGCTTCTGCCGTAATCAGCAAAAAAGGGGTTTCTTTTAACCGTTGATCTGCGCGAACACGACGCAACAGCTCAATGCCTGTCATTCCCGGCATATTCCAATCACTGACAATAAAGTCGTAATGACCTTCCTGAAGCATTGGCCACGCTGTTACCCCGTCGTCTGCTTCCTGAAAGTCATGAAAGCCAAGCTCTTTTAATAAGTTTTTAACGATTCTACGCATGGTGGAAAAATCATCAACGATTAAAATCTTCATCTCTCTGTCGACTGACATTTCTTATTCCTTAAAACGCTAAAGCAGATAATGGACGGTTAAGCAGGGGGGATTCAGGCTCAATTTTAGATCTATTCAAGACCAATTGATTGGATAGGTTCGTTGGGCAGTTCAGTCCCTTCGGACTGACTACATCCAATCGCTCATTCTCGAACGTATTCTTTTAATGGCCTGGCTGTGAATTTGACTCACTCTTGACTCGCTCACCCCTAGAACCTCGCCAATCTCTTTTAGATTTAACTCTTCATCGTAATAAAGAGACATGACCAGCTTCTCTCTCTCAGGCAAGTTGGTAATCTCGTTCACCAATGTTTGTTGAAAACCCTCTTCTGCAAGCTCGCCGAAAGGAGATGGGCTTGAGCTCACCATTCGACCCTCAGACAATTCATCATGATCTGGCTGGTCGATAGAGAGCAACTGCACCGAGTTGGTATCTTGTAGAACATTGTAATACTCTTGGAGGGAGACGCCCAGTTCCTCAGCGATCTCTTCATCTCTCGCTCCGCGACAAACCTTGGATTCCACCTGATTAATCGCCTCACTGACTGCGCGTGACTTTCGATAAACAGAACGCGGTGTCCAATCGCCTTTGCGAATTTCATCCAACATGGAGCCTCGGATGCGAATGCCAGCATAGGTCTCAAAGCTGGCCCCCTGATTAGCGTTATATTTTTGCATCGCCTCAATCAAACCCACTACACCGGATTGAATTAAATCCTCTACAAAAACACTGTCAGGCAAGCGGCCTTTCAGGTGATATGCAATGCGTTTTACCAGGGGAAGGTATTGCTCTAACTCCATCACTTCACGGGCGCCTTGGTTTTGGACCTGCTGGTAAGCGGATGTGGCTGTCATAAGTTACTGATGTCCCGTTTGAAATAGGTTTTCAACAAAAAACTGCAGATAGCCACTCACCCCTCTCGGAATAGGCCAACGTTCAACTCTTTGAGCTAGGTTATTAAAAGCTTTTGCAGACTCACTGTTTGGACGATAGACCGTTACAGGCACTTGTTTTTGAACCGCATCGCGCAGATCATGGTCGAAAGGCACCGAGCCAAAGTAATCTAAACTCACGTCTAGGAATTGTTCACATACACGCGCTAACTTTTCATAGAGCAGTTTCCCTTGCTCGGGGGTACGACTTTGATTGGCTAACAATCTAAAACGCGTAAGTTGATAGTCTCGACTTAACACTTTAATCAAGGCGTAAGCGTCAGTAATAGAGGCTGGTTCATCAGTGACCACCACCACGACTTCCTGTGCCGCACGGCAGAAACTGATGACACTGTCGGCAATTCCAGCGGCTGTGTCGATAATTAGGACGTCCAAATCATCATTAAGCTCTGAAAAAGCGTTGATGATTCCAGCGTTTTCTAACGCACTCAGTTGCGCCATACGACGCACACCCGAAGCAGCGGGAATAATTTTTAGACCAGCAGGTCCTTCAACGATCACTTCTTGCAATGTTTTGTGGCCATCCAAAACATGAGATAGGTTATATTTCGTCTGTAACCCCAACATAATATCGACGTTTGCTAAGCCCATATCAGCGTCCATTAAGAGTACTCGATGGCCAAGCTTACTCAACGATACCCCTAGGTTAACCGAGACGTTGGTTTTACCCACCCCACCTTTGCCACTGGCAACCGCAATGACCCTTACCGGCTGATCACTGCCTGTGCTGGTATTTCTTTGATTTGAGTGCATCGCCCTTAATCCGGCGGCTTGATCATTGAGCATCTGAAATCTCCTTACCCATTCCCATACGGAAGGCTTGCTCGTCTTGAGCTGAATTTTTATTTTGATGACTTAACACGATCGCGCGGTCAATCAACTCTCTTATTCTAACAGTTTCTAGGTCTTCTGGAACGCGCTGCCCATTGGACAAATACATAATCGGCAGCTGCTTTTCAATCAGCAGGGTTAACACATTGCCTAGTTGAAGTGCCTCATCGACCTTGGTTAGAATGCACCCTTTCAGGACTATTTTCCCAAAAGAGTTTACAATATCCGTCATCACATTTAACTGCGTGGCGGCGGACATAACCAGATAGTTACGCACACTGGTAGCCCCTTCGTGGCCTGAGGTTAGCTGCTGTGAAAGTTGCAGATCTCTCTGACTCATGCCCGCTGTATCAATTAACACTAATTTTTTATGACCTAAAGAGGCCAGCAAAGCGTAGAGCTCTCCTTGCGTGCTGGCAACGTGCACCGGCACGTTAATTAGGTCGGCGAACGTTTTTAGCTGTGCTTGCGCGCCAATTTTATAGCAGTCCGTAGTGATCAGTGCCAACTCATTCGGGCTATTACGCATGACAAATCGACTGGCCATTTTTGCAATGGTAGTGGTCTTACCCACCCCTGTTGGCCCAACCAGTGCGACAATTCCACCCCGCTCAATAATATCTCGCTGTTCTGTCGGAATCCGACTTTCAATTTTAAAAAGTATCTCAGACCAGGCCTGTTGGTTTTGTGGCTCGACGGTTTCCACCAACTTTTGACTCAACTCCCAACCAATGCCCAACTTTAACAGTCGTTTAATCAGTTCAATGGCATGGGGGTTATTTTGTGACTCTTGCCCCCACGCCAAACCCGATAATTGATTTTCAAGCATCGCGCGCACGGCTTTCAACTCACTGGCGATGCTTGCTATTTATTGTGAACCGCCATTGATACCAGCTGTTTGTTGCGCGCTGCTTGTCTCGGCTGAACGGTAAGTGCTCCTAGCGACAGGCGCTTCTTGTGAGGTTTGAAACTGCATGGCTTCTGGATCCATCGCCGCCACAATTTCAACACCCTCTGGAACATCCTTGGTCGACAGTATGACGGCGTCGTCGCCGTGTTCGTCTCGAACCAAGCCCATCGCTTGACGCATGGTCGGCGCAACGTAACGTTTAATTTTCACAGTTAGCCTCCCTGCCCTACATTCGCGACAACGCTGATCTGTCGGTTTTCTGGCACTTCAGAATACGCCAGGATATAAAGCCCAGGTAAACTGTAGCGGAACAAACGCGCCAATTGGGCGCGTATTTGCGGTGCAACCAGTAAAACCGCCGACTGGCCAGACATTTCAAGCTTCTGACTCTCTTCTTTCAAGGTGTTTTGCAGCCTTTCTGCCAGGCCTGGTTCAATCGCCAACTGACCTTCTGGCGCGCCTTGTGTAGCCTGTAGCAAAATTTGTTCCAAACTTGGGTCAAGCGTGATCACTTTAAGTTCGTCTTCATGCGCAACAATGTCTTGGATAATAGAACGCCCCAGGGCGGCACGCACAGAGATGGTTAAAGCCACCGCATCTTGGGTGGCACCCGCTTTTTCGGTCAAGGTTTCAAGAATCGTCCGCATGTCACGAATCGAGACTTTTTCACGCAGTAAGTTTTGCAAGACTCGAACCACAATCGCCAGTGACAACTTATCTGGGACCAGCTCTTCGACCAATTTAGGTGAGTTTTTCTTGAGCTTATCCAGCAATTGCTGTGTTTCATCATGCCCAAACAGTTCAAAAGCATAGTCTTGAATCACCTGACTTACATGGGTTGCAACGACCGTGCTGGCATCGACAACTGTGTAGCCTAATGCCTGCGCTTGGTCTTGATC
>CAZVPH010000164.1:0-4925 GCA_964628125.1 uncultured Thiosulfatimonas sp.
TCAACTGGCCTTTTTCAATTCTTACAGGTGTTGCACTTACTAGTTGAATCTATGAGAGAAAAAAAAGGGCTCCTAGAGCCCTTTTGCGTAGCCTAGATTCTGTGTGCCACGTACAACCTAAATCACGTCTAAATTACGTCTGAATCATGCCTGAATAACCTCTTAAGTCATCTATAAGCCACGTCTAAACCATTTCTAAACCCGTTCACTCCGCTGTAAAAGCTCCAGCCTCTTGAATACAAAGGGGCCAGGAATACAGCGACTACCTTCTAGAGCACACTTTTGAGTGCACAGCTGCAATCGACTTTGCACAGGCCTGGTAGATTTACACACTTCGCACGTTTAGACTTGTTTTCTGTCTTTAAGGCTCTTCTGATCTCACCAGCTGGGTAAAAATGGAAACCTGACCTGCGCGTGCGTCTGTCACCCGTATGGTTCCGCCCATTGAGTGAACCAGTGAGAGCGCATTTGATAAGCCTATGCCGTTGCCACTCGCTTTAGTGGTAAAGAATAGATCAAACACTTCCTCTTGAGCCGTCTCGGGAAAACCTGTGCCATGGTCGGTAATTTCAATCACCCCCCAACTGTCGGTAGTCAGAAGCCTGACGGTCACGACATTGTTCAGGTTTGCCTCTAAGGCGTTAGTGATCAAAATGTCGAGTGCATGTGAACATACTTTTTGATCAATAGCGACCAGGCCCTCATCGGATTCATCAATGAGAATATATTTAAATTTAGCGTCAATTTTACTTTTTTCGGTTAAATAACCATCGACGAAAACATTTAAATTCAACTGCTCTAGCTTAGTAGGAATTCTTTTTGAGACATTTAAAAGGTTCTTAGAGATGTCCATGCAGCGATCCGTCTGTTTGTAAATTTTAGACATATCTTCCACAACTTTACTGTCAGACGAATATCCAGGTCTGCGCCCGATGTCAGAAATGCTTCTGATCACACACAATGGGTTGTTTATGTCATGCGACACTCTGGCGGCTAAGTTGCCTATCGACACCAGCTTGGAATCCTGGTTTAACATAATCTCTTTTTCTTTAATGTACTGCAGCTTCATTAACATTTCGTTATACACTTTATAAATCACTTGTGCTTCGGTACAATAATTCGGTACGATTTTTTTACCAAATTTAGCCTCGTCAAGCTGATTGAACAGGGATTCGAGTATTTTAAAAGGTAAGGTCTCCTTTCTAACAATAATCACAAAGATAATAAAGAGCGTGAGCGCGACCAGTAACACCATCGCAATCGTATAGGTTTTACTGTTATTTTTTTCTATGGCATTACGGTTGATAGCATCCGTTTGGACATAGATCTGTTTGCCATCAATGGTATTGGCTAACACCAGCCTGTCTAAAAGCAATTCGCTGTTCACTTCTACACTGTCTAAGGTGGTTAGTTTTAAATTTGACTCAATCGAGATTTCATTTTTAAACTTATTACTGATGTTTCTTGAAAACTGAATGGAGCCCATTTTGAAGCCCTCAATCATAATGGGCGCGATAGCGACGACCCAGATTTCGTCACCTAATTTAATAATGCCTGATTGCGGTAGCTTAGCTTGAGTGATGGAGTAGGTTGACAAGTTGACGGTCATATTGCCGATAATATGATCTGTAGAGGCGAGTAAGCCGTTGTCTTTAGACCAAATGGTGAGGGAGTCGAGATCATGGAGCCTGGTATTGATTGTGGTGTATTTAACGGCCCATTTATTAAACTCTTTTTTATTGCTGAGTTCATCAAACGTTGCAACAATCTGTTTATCGATAAAGGCCGTGTGCGCTAATATGTGCAATTGATTTTGCTGTTTTTTGACGTAATTTGCCAGTCGGTAAAACTCCTCTTTTACTTTTTTCTCTTGAGTTTTTCGAATATCCGCTTCGATAAAAAAATCAAATGTAAAATACAGCACCGAGGTAGAGATAATACTCACCACAAAAGTGAGGATGGCAATTTTTGGCACAATACTATTGCACATAGGCAATAATTTATTCGCTATTTTTTTTAGAGTCATTGTCTTTATACTGTCGCCTACATCAAGGGGTGCAAACTTACAAAATCAAACGGGTACTGCGATTTCATCCAACAAAGTACTGGGTTGTCGTCGCTCACAATAAAGCGCCCCTTCAATCGTTCATTGCAGTAATTTTTTTGACCAGAGTTTTAAAGTCAATGCTTAAACTTTTGGCCGTTTCTGACTTGTTTCCTTGCTTGGCCGACAGCACGCTCATTGCATACTGATGTTCAAGCTCTTTAAGTGTTAAATCAAGCGGCACTTGAAACTTGTCATCGGTGTACTGCTCAGAAATTGCAAGATCACTGCTCAAGACATTCGACACATCAAAATCGGTAATAGAGGCGCTGTTACTACAAAAAATAACCAGCCTTTCGACCACGTTCTCGAGCTCTCTCACGTTTCCAGGCCACGGATAGTTACTTAGCATTACAAGCGCCTGGTCAGACAAACTTAAGGTTCTGCCACCATGTTTATGGCAAAACTTCTCTAGAAAAACATTTGCCAACACCGAGATATCTTCAGTGCGTTCACGCAGCGGGAGTATTTTTAAATGGACAACATTTAAGCGGTGAAAAAGGTCAAGCCGGAAAGTTCCGTTGGAGATGGAGTTGTAAAGAGAGGCGTTGGACGCGGAAATCAGCCTAAAATTAATCTCTTTTTCATTTGAAGAGCCTACAGGGCGTATTTTTTTCTCTTGGATCGACCTAAGCACTTTAGATTGCATTTGACCAGACATTGAGTTGATCTCATCAAAAAAAAGAGTGCCCTCGTTGGCTTGCTCGAAAAGCCCCACCCGATTGACAATCGCCCCTGTAAAACTGCCTTTTAGGTGGCCGAACAGTTCCGATTCAATTAACTCGTTATTCACTGCTGAGACGTTGACCGGTATAAATGGACCCTTTCCCGCATGGATAGCTTGTGCAATGAGCTCTTTACCAGTCCCTGTCTCACCCTCTATTAGAACTGGGGCATCAATGTCCCGTATCATTAGAATGGTTTCGATGAGTCTTTTCGTCGCTGGGCTGCTGCCAATAATTTTGGAAAGATAGGGGTCGTTTTTGACCGCTGCTTCGTTGAACACCGTGTTTTTTAGTTTTAAGTTGATCTCTTTATTTTTTAATATTTTAAAAATTGAGTCGGTAATACTTTCCACATCAAACGGTTTAGGCACAAAATCAAACGCACCCAGCTTGATGGCTTTGACTGTGTTTTCGACGGCCGAAAAAGCACTCACCACGACAATAGGCGTCTCTAACCTTCTCTGCTTTAAGGTTTCAATCAAGTCAAAACCACTAATGTCATCCATAATTAAATCAGTATAGATAAGGTCAAATTGCTCTATCCCATCGCTGTTTAAAAAGTCGGCGGCGGAGCTAAAAGTAATTGTATTATCAATACCAATTGATTTAAGAACATACTTTAGTGAAAGTGCGACATCGTCATCATCATCAACAATTGCGATGACAAGATTGAGGTCCTGTGACAAGGGCGTAATTACTTCCACTCAAAACTCCTCTTTTTTATCTGAAATTTACGGTTAAATAAAGCTGATAATATCACAGATACCCGTGCACAATACGCAACACATGGATTAAGAGTAACGTTATCAAAATAGATGAAGTATTAAAGAGAATATGCGCTATCTTTTTACGCACAAACCCATGCAGAATAGGTCTTTTTAGGCGGGTCGTTATGAATACCCCTAGCCGCAATCTCTGGTTTTATTCAAGCCAGAGAAAGGCTATTAGAGGGTGAGATTTTATGAGAATTTAGGCTCAAGTTTAAGCCCTACATACGCGCCTAATCCAATGCTAAATAAAGCCAAAAATGACCCTAACGCTAAGGTCGAAATTCCGGTAAGGCCATGCCCAATAGAACACCCCATGGCCAGTACACTGCCGACACCGACAAAGACGGCGCCTAATAAACCGATTAAAGTATTTTTGGTCGAGGTAAAGCCTGTTTCGACCTTAAACTCTTTACTGACAATACTGGATAAAAAGGCACCAATCGGCAGACCAATAACCGCGACAACTCCAAAGGTTATTACCGCGAGCCCGTCAAAATTCATCGCGGCATAAATAGCGTCTGCCATCGGGGCTGCGAAGCTATAAGACTGTGCGCCAAGGCCTAAAGGTGGAGAGTCCATAAATTCTGCCTCATCAATCAGTGCTTGTCCCATGTCGGAGCCGGTAATATAGAAGCCCGCAGTAATAATTAAGCCGACGATGAGCGCGCTTACAAGATATCTCGGTTTACGAAACTCTGGATTTTTGAGTGCGAAGTACAGAACCGGAAGAGCGATCAGAATGGCGACAATTAAGCGGTTCCCCTCTAAGCTGCCGACATTAAAAAACTCTAAGAAAAGCGTGCCTAAGTCTTGGCTTGCCGCATCCGTAAAGCTCACTGAAAAAGGGGCAACCAGTGGCATAAACACCTCTGCATAGACGGAGGTCTTGGTCATGATGTAAATGGTAATGGCCATCACTAGCACCAGCAAAATAGACTTTAGACTTCCTTGGCCCATCTTGACCAAATTGCGCATACCGCACCCTGTCGCTAGAATCATTCCAAGCCCAAAGATGAATCCTCCAATGATATAACGCCCGTAAGCGAACTCTTCGGAGCGGTAGTTTGGTTTAATGCCGCTTAAGTCGACCCATTGAATAGACTCAATAAAGCTCACGCCAACAACAGCCACCGCTATGGCGGTTAAATATGTCCATAAACGATGACTACTTTGATTTGAAAACGCTTCTCTTAAACCGCCTGCCAGACAAAACCGACTGGTTTGGGCAGCCATCCCAAAAACAACTGATAAGATAAAAACCAACAATAAATACATTTCAAACGTGTTCATTTTAATTTCCTTTTAATATTTTCATGCTTTTTTAGG
>CAZVPH010000165.1:0-4924 GCA_964628125.1 uncultured Thiosulfatimonas sp.
AAAACTGTCCAAACCATCGGGTTGCGTTCCCTTGTGCCAAATCGAAAACCCCGGAAACAGCGAGCGACTGGCGCTGCCACTGCCCAAGCGGGCTAACAGTGAGAGCTGTTTGGGCGCCAGCTGCCAACCAAATAGATCGTCAAGCGCCAACACTAAAGCTGCATAGCCTGAAGCTGAAGAGGCAAGACCTGCTGCGGTGGGAACCGTGTTCACCGTGTCAATCTCAAAAAAAACAGCGTCGTCTCTTACCAAGTTTAAAAAAGAGATGAGGCGCCGCGAAAAAGGGTGAGCCGCTTCCAATGGTTCGCCGTTTAAACGCACAGAGTCCTGAGTTAAATTAGACAATCGAATCGTTGTTTCAGTGCCCAGGCCTGGTAGGCTGATGGAGACACTGCCATTCATCGGCAGGTTTAACACTTCATCGCGTTTTCCCCAGTATTTACTCAGCGCAATGTTCACCGGCGCCGCACCTTTTCCATAGGGTTTGACGGCGGTGAGCTTGGGGGAGATCTCCGGCTGGTGTCTAATGACGCGGTACACAAATTCTTGTTGTGAAGTGTCTCTATTCATTATAAAAATCCGTTTGATCGTTTCTTGATTGCTAGAGGTGATCGATATTGGTCGAGTTTAACATCGCTTGAATGCATGTTTAAACCGTGTGAGTCGAACGAGTCGCCTCTGTTGTAAGTGTTGCACGAGTGTTCGCTCCCAGCTCTGTGATCTTCAGTTGCAGCTGCTGGTAGGGGTTTAAAGCCTGCACGATTTTGGCAGAGCACGCCTCTAACGAACCCAAGCCCAATACACAATCTCCAAGCCCTGAGCCCGATATTTTAGCGACGGCAATTGAGGGGCAATTATTTAGTTGATCAATTAAGTTGGTCAGAGTGGTGTCGTTGACGCCTAATTGTGTCATCAGCGCTTGATAGCGATTTATTTGAGCATAAAATAGTTCAAGATCGCCAGCCTGCAAGGCTTTAACCGCCAATGCTGTCGTGGTTCCCATTTTTTGATAGAGCGTGGCTAAGTCGCTAGGCTGGTCTTGCCACTGCACGGCAACCTGTTCAAGTACTTGAGCGGTTGGCGTTTTATAACCTGCATAAATTAAGGTCAGTGATGCGCTTAACAACGAGGAATGCCAGCAACTCAGTAAGGGGTTAATCTGCAAGGTCTGAGTGTCAGTGTTAGGTTGAAAGTGGATAATGCCACCGCTTAAACTGGCAGCCAAGTCGGTTCCGGATCCTCGACCCTGAATGGTGACGATGAGGGCGTGACCGATCTCAAAAAGTTGTAGTAGCGATTTTTGTTGCTGGGTAATTTGATTTAAACCACTGAGCATCGCCGCCAACACCGCCGCCGAGCTACCTAAACCGATGGTCGATGAAAACTCACTGCGGATGGTGATGGTTAAGCCAAACGATAGGTGTTGAGCAAACTGTGCCAGGGCGTGACAAACAAACTTGAGCTGGGGGTGGATCGCCTCGGTTTGAGTCAGCAGGCTTGGAATGTCAGTGGTGTGCTCAGCCAGTTCTGAATGAATGTGAATTTTGTTGTCGGCACGCGCTTGCCAATCGATCTGGATAAATCGGTCGAGCGCGCAAGCGATGGCAGAATGACCATATACCACGCTGTGTTCGCCCAAAATCATACTGCTGGCCGGCGCGCGACTCTGCCAGCAACTCGGCATAGACGTTTGGAGAGAGCAGGCGGTCTGTGTAACTAGAACAGTCATTTAAGGCTTATTCTCAAATGGGATGACAGTGCACTCAATGCCGTGGGTTTGCAAGCGTAAAGCTTGGCATTCATAGCCGTAAAGGGCGCAAAGCTCATAAGGTGCTTGTTCTGATAGACAGAGAACCACGCCTGCGTTGTCGCCGGAGATACTCCCCGCACCGCACACTTTGGCAACGGCGCTGTAGTCAGCCTCTAAGCGCTCAATAAAATATTGGACTTTGTGAGGCACCACGCCCAGCTTAACAAGCAGTTTTTGATTTTCTTGGATGCTCTGTTTAAAGGCATGAACGTCCTCTTCCACCCAAGCCACAACCATTTTTTGGGTCACTTTCTTAAAGTTTTTCCAAATGGTTTTGTGTTCCGCCCACTGCAACCTGACCCATTCAACACACTGGCCGGTGCTGCTTAAAGGCTTGCCGGTATCAATCAACCAAGCGTTCAATTTTTCCGCATTGACCCGTTGAATCGGTAAGGTGGATTGGTACTGTAAAAGCCCGCCATAAATTAAGGTAGCGGGGTCAATTCCACTGGATTTTCCGTGTTGACGACACTCAATGCGTTGCGCCAAGGCGAGGAGAGTGTCTTTGGAAGGGGTGAGATTGTGGTGTTTAATCAAAGAGGCGAGAACGCTGAGAATGACGGCAGCGGAACTGCCTAGGCCACGGCCGATGTAAGCGTCTGAATCAATTTTTATATGCCACTCGCCCTGTTTTAAAGGACGGAGCTCTTCAAAGTGAAATAGGGTGGTTAGAATGAGATCAACAGGCCTGGTTAAAACCGTTTGGATGGCGCTTAATCGTTGCTCAAATAGACGGTAGCGGGATTCGCTTTCGATGCACAGTTTCTGCCATCGCTCATAAGGAAAGCAGAGTTTTTGTTGGTAATTGACCAGTTCAATGGTGATTGAAAACAGTGAGCCAGCGATGAATTCACACTCACAGCGTGTGGGAAGGTCGATCGCCATGCTGAGCGCGGGGCACTGATATAAGACAGCGTGCTCACCCGAAAGAATCAATTTAGCCGGTGCAGAACAAAGAGTTTTCATAACAGATCCCGGTTGTTGATGACGACTAAGGTCCGGTTTTTTGGTAGCAGCGCTTATGATCTTTAATGCATGCTAAACGGAAAGGGCCTCGGTTTTTAACGGCAAACTCAATGTTCTCATCCGACGCCCCCATTTGTTCGTGAAACTCTAGGTATTCGGCGTAGGTCAAGGGGGTTCGGCTGTCGATCTGTTGGGTGTGATCTTCAGTCATTAAAACCGCTTGGTATCCTGGCTGGATCACGCCGGTAAAAAATTCGGCCACGCATCCGGAACCGTAACTGAAAAAACTCACCCGTTTGTGCTCGAGGTTTTCGTTCAGGTTGTCCAGCAGCGAGATAAAACTGATAAACAATGAGGCGCTGTAACTATTACCGATAAGTCGATTATAGAGTTGGCCGGGAAGGGTTTGCGCTTTAAACTCTTCTGGCGTTAGGGTGACACCCGCTTTGCGTATTAGAGTTTGATGGGCTTTTTCAGCCATTTTAGTGAAGGGAATGTGGTAACAAAAATAGTCAATATCACTGAACTTTTTACCGGTTGATTCGGTAAAGTGATCCCAAACGTGCTTCAGGCTGCTGAGATAGACTTTGGTCGAGTATTTGCCATCCACGAGTGCCGTTGTTCTGTGGTTAGGGCGCCAGAAGTCCATGACGTCGTCTGTGTGGTAGCCAGAGCCCAGTTCAATCTCTAGGATGCGTGGCTCAACTGTGAGCAACATCGCGACCGCACCACACCCCTGAGTCGCTTCGCCGGAGGTGCCAAGATCGTATTTGGCAATGTCTGCTGCAATCACCAATATTTTCTCTTTAGGGTTTGCTCTGACCATCGAAGTGCCCATCTGCAAAGCAGCGGCGCCGGCGTAGCAAGCGTGTTTAAACTCAATAACGCGACAACGACTTGAGAGTTTTAAGAGTCCGTGTAGAAAAACTCCGGCGGATTTTGACTGGTCGACCCCTGATTCTGTGGCAAATAGGACGGCCGTAATTTCACTCGGATCTATTTTTTCTAAAATAGGCATGGCGGCTTTCGCCGCTAAACTGACCACATCTTCATCCGGCGGAGCGATCGACATTCTATCTTGCCCGATGCCGAGGGTGAATTTGTCCACGTCAATATTTTTCTCGGCTGCAAATACATCCAATCCAAGGTAGTAGTTTGCAGTCGCAAAATGGAGTAAATCGATACCTACTTTCATAATGAGAACGGGTTCTTTTCTTAGGTGGTTGTTATTTCTTTACTGATTTTAAAAGGGCTTAAACGGTGAGAGATCTGTGAGAGATGCTCGAGAGTTTAAGGCAACAGCAAAGCGTTATTCAAATGTAAGGCCTCGACTTGGTCGATGCCTAACAAGAATTGTGCCGTGACAAACTCTTGTTTAAATTGTTCGATCGTGTGCACCACTTTATCCGTGGATTCCAGCGCAGGTGCCAATAAAGGCGCGGCGATACCGCATAAATGACCGCCCATTATAACAGCTTTTACCATATCGATACCGTTACGTATCCCGCCACTGGCAATAAAATAGGCGTTTGGCTGATAGGGGCGGCAGAGTTGTAATGCCTCAACGGTGGTCAGTCCCCAGTCTTGAAAAATAAAGCCCAGAGGGTTGTCTGCACGGTGAGCCTCAATCCGGCTCCAAGAGGTGCCACCACGGCCGGCAAGGTCAAAGTGGGTAATACCTGCCTGCAAGCCAAGTTCAATATCTTTTGGCGAAAGCCCTGCGCCGACTTCTTTAAGAATAATAGGAACGTCAATCTGCTGTGAAAGTTGGTGGATTTTGTCTGCTAAATTCGCAAAGTTAGTGTCGCCTTCTGGTTGAATCACTTCCTGTAAAGGGTTGAGGTGCAGATAGAGAGCGTCCGCTTGCAGGACATCAATCGCGCGTCTCGCCTCGTCCACACCAAAGCCGTAATTAAGCTGTACTGCGCCTAAGTTGGCGACGAGGGGCACGTTAGGGGCGTATTGTCGCAAAGCAAAACTTTGTTGAGCAGCGTCGTCCAAGATCATGGCGCGTTGCGAGCCGACCGCCATCGGCACTTGGCAAATTTCAGCCGCCTCGGCTAAATGACGATTAATTTTTCCTAAGTTATTGGCAGCACCACCGGTCATGGAGGCGATCAAAAATGGAAAGGCGATGCTTCTGCCCAA
>CAZVPH010000166.1:0-4827 GCA_964628125.1 uncultured Thiosulfatimonas sp.
GCCACCAGAACTGTTAGAAGCGACCATGCAAGTGCGTAATGCTATGTGGCAAATGCTTGAAAACGGTAAAACAGGCGCGTTCTAAACCGACTGCCTTCCTCGTTGTAAACGCGAACAGGCCTGGTGACTTTATCTTTTAAACCCGTCACCACCTGAAGCGCCAAGCAATCGTCAAAGCCGTAAGCAGATACAGATAACACCTGGTCTCTTACGGTTTTTTTATGCCTACTCTACTTGTTCTACTACGCTGCGCGTTTAGCCTGCTCTAGCCGCACCAAACACTTCTCATTATTTCAAATGACCTCCAACCTTTATTGGCGTCAAAGCAATACACGCTTAATCCCTGCTTAATCCCTGCTTAATCCTTGCTTAATTTCCGTTTAATCTCCGCCTGAATTCAGCCTGAGTCTATGCGATGAGATTCATCAAAGTAACGTTTTGATCTTACCTTTTAGCCACGAACTTAATTCAATACAATTTAATTCAACACAATTTAATGCCTCATACAAAAGCGGAAAAAAATCTATGACGGCTCAAACTCACGCTTAAAACCCAACACTTCCAAGCGTCTTAAAACAAAAAACATCCCTTTATCGAACTTTAATAATATAAGAATATAAGAAAATTCTTAAGCTAGGACAAACTGGCTTTATCCCTCAAAGCTCAGGCACGACGTCCAATAAAGCAAAAACTGTTTGTTTACAACAACTTACACCGAATAGATTCAGGATTACATTATCACCCTATAAAACAACCTGATAGAGCACCCCTATAATTAGAACTACTGATAAGCCATAAAGTTTATTTAATTACCAAAGAGGGTCGGCTTCATGCATAGTAGCTCATGAAATTTACGCAGATAAAAATCTGCCAAGCAACGGAAGCCTTTCACTGAGCCTTACCTTAAAGGCGCAAAGACTTCACCTTAACTTAAGAGAGTAACCTAACAAATGAAAATGACTAGAGTAGCTTTAGCTGTTTCAGCAACCATCTTTGCCACATCTGCACTGGCAACAAACGGCACCAACATGACCGGCGTTGGCGCACAATATTCGGCAATGGGGGGCACAGGGGTGGCCGCGTATTACGGCGCAGAAAACGTCGTTGTTAACCCAGGAATGATCGGTAAATCAACCGGTACTGAGTTTTCATTTGGTGGAACGTTATTCAAACCAGAAGTTGCGAATGATGGCAGTAATCCAGCTGGTGGAAAAACCACTAGCACAGCTGACACTTTTGTAATCCCTTCTGTTTCTTTAAGCAGCCGTATTAATGACACTTTGACATTCGGTATCGGCATGTACGGTACTTCGGGAATGGGAGTTGATTACAATAAAGCAACAAGCCCAGCACAAGCTGGACTTTTTGAAGCCCAGTCCAACTTACAAATTATGCGCTTTGTGCCGACTTTAGCGTTTAACAAAGAGAACTTCGGCATTGGATTTTCTCCGATTATTCAGTACGGGTCTTTAGACATTAACTATAATGGCACAAACCTTGGAGCAGGCAATACCGGAAAAGGCGCTGCATCTGATCTAGGCATGGGTTTCAGCATTGGTGGTTATTTTGACATTAATAAAGACTTAACCCTTGCGGCCAGCTACACTTCGGCGATTGATATGAAGTACGATGGTCAACTATCAACAGCCTCTACTCCGTTCGTTAATGTGGGCGCGCTCACCAAAGCATTTTCCGATGATTTAGAGCAACCCGCAGAAATAAAAGTTGGTGTTGCCTACACTGTAGGCAACATTATGTTGACCGCAGACGCTAAACAAATAAAATGGGGCGAAGCCAAAGGTTATAAAGATTTTAATTGGGAAGATCAGAATGTATTTGCTTTAGGCGCTAAATATAAAGGCGACAAATACTGGGTAGGCGTAGGTTACAACAAGGCAGACAACCCAATCAAAGCTATGAATGCGATGGCGCCAAATGGCGCTGCTATAAACCTGTTCAATAATCTATTCTTCCCTGCAACAACAGAACAGCATTTTTCATTGGGTGGCGGGTACAATATCACTAAAGATGTCTCTATTGATGTAGCGGCTGTTTTTTCTCCAGAAGAAAAAACAACTGTTACGGGACCTGGTCCTTTACCGAATACACTAGCTGATAACACATCAACTCACTCGCAAGCAGCTTACACTGTCAGCGTACGCTACAACTTCTAAGTTAGAACCTTCTAATTTAGATCGTTATTGTGTAAACAGAATAACCGCGCCAGGCTTTACGCCTGGCGCGGTTTTTTTATCGTCTCTGCAAAAAGTACTCCCCCTTAAATCAAGGTGCCTTTGCCCTTCTCACCCGCGGGCGTTTTTACTGCATTTTAAGGCCAGAAACTCACCAACCCAAGAGTTGACCAGGCCTGGTCAATCTTAAACGGCTTAACATCCATATTTTTTATGCCCTTCCCATTCACTCCAGCACGACGCTCACTTAACTCAACCACCCCGTCTGGTCAAGGCTTTATAAAATATTTAATTTTTAGGGTTAATTTCCCTGTTTGATTGCTTGCTTATGATTTACTATGGGCAAAAAACAGGAGAAACAATTATGGCGAATATTTTAATCGCGGGTTGCGGCGATGTTGGATGCTTATTAGGCACCGAACTGTCGCAAAACGGCCACACCGTCTTTGGCTTACGCCGCAATGTCGATGCACTGCCCGACTGCATTCAGCCCGTCGAAGCTAACTTAACCGGTGTCATCAAAAACTTACCAGAACAGATCGATTATGTTTTTTACATGGCCTCGGCCGGTAAATATAAAGATTCTGCGTATTACCAAGCTTATGTGTCTGGTTTAAAGAACCTGCTGAAAGCGTTAGAGGGACAAACCATTAAACGGTTTTTCTTTATCTCAAGCACCTCGGTTTTTGGACAGGAAGAGGGAGAGCTGGTCACCGAATCCAGCCCAACCTACGACAACAGCTTTTCGACCAAACGTATTTTAGAGGGCGAAGAGATTGCACTGGAGTGTGACTACCCGTCTACCGTGGTTCGCTTTGGCGGCATTTACGGCCCAGGGCGCACCCATCTAATCGATTTAGTTCGCAGCGGTAAAGCACGTTGCATGGAAGATGTGTGGAGCAACCGTATTCACTCAGCTGACTGCTCGGGTATTTTGACGCACCTACTGACCTTAAATGAGAAGCAACCTGAAACCGTTGAGTCGCTTTATGTTGGCGTCGACAACCTGCCTACGCTCTCTTGCGAAGTTTACGAGTGGTTGGCCGAAGAGTTGAGCGTGGCCGAAGTGGAGCACAAAGAGTCCTCAGAAAGTGCTCGGCTGATGCGCAGCAATAAACGCATCTCCAACGCCAAAATTAGAGCCACCGGCTACGAGTTCCGTTACCCAACCTATAAAGACGGTTATCTTGAATTGATTTAAAGACCACAAGTGTCTTGGACAGCTGCACGGCTAAAACTCAAAGCTTGAACCGTGCAGGCATCAGAACAGTTAAAACATGTGAACGCCCCAAAAACACTTAGCAACTAAAAATGCAAAAAACGTTACAAAAACGTTAGAAATGTAAAAACACTCACAGCATGCAGTTTGACCAGGCCTGGTCAAAATCTGAATGACTTATTTTTGGAGGAGATGGGATGAGAGGGGAGATGATGTGAGGTGAGATCATTTGAACTTTAAAGTCGGCTCTTGACCCACTCAACTCAGGGGCGTTTCTACGTTTTCTTTACGCATTTCTTTACCTCTTCTTTCTTCACCTCTTCTTTCTTTACCTCTTCTTTCTTTACCTCTTCTTTCTTCACCTCTTCTTTCTTTACCTCTTCTTTCTTTACTTCTACCTTATCTTTGTATTACCTCTGTCTTATTTTTGACCAGGTTTCTTTGGCTCAATTACCTCACTGTCAAGCACTTCACCTTCAATAACATCGTTTTTGATTTGTCGCGGCGCTTGGGGTGCGGCGCTTTTTTCGGTCCACTCGCCCTCATAGTAATTCTCTTGTTGGCGTGTTTTACGAAATTGACCGCGACTTTGCATGCCATTTAGACTGTGTTTAATTAAGCTGCGTCGGACAAAAGGCATTAAAAACAGCAGCCCTATGCCGTCGGTAATCAATCCTGGAAAAAACAGAAACACCCCGCCTAAAAAAATAAAAACCCCTTCCATGACTTCCATTTGAGGCGGCTGACCCGAGGCCATTGCAAGCTGCGCTTTTTGCATAATCGCCACCCCCTGTACCCGCATTAAAGCGATCCCACCGACGGCGGTTAAAATGGTCAACAAAACTGTTGGCAAAGCGCCGATGACGTTGCCGAGCTGAATTAGAAAATAGAGCTCTATTAATGGCGCTATCAGTAAAAGTATAAATAAAAATCGCATAACAGAATCTCTTAAAATTTTTTTAAAGGTGGCAGTTTTAGGGGGATTGATTCTTTTCAATATTCAACTTAGTATGTCTAGGAAATCCACCCTGATTTTTAAGTCAGTGTAGTACAATCAAGCCATCTCTTTTTTATAAAAAGAGAAAGAATGGAAGTTTTGCCACACTGAGCGACGTTATCTCCACGGACTCTCCATTACTTGTGCTGTTAAAACAAGTGATACGACTGTATAAGGTAACATTCTGCGACTTTCAAGTCATGATTCCACTGGCAATGATGCCAAATTAAACCAATGAGATGAGAAACACTATGCCTCTAATTCACTCGAGTTTATTTAAAAAAATCATGGGAAGCCTGTTCGCAAGCTTACTCTTGATGGGAGTCTTCACCGCCATCACCCACTCTCCAGCCGTGGGCGCGAGTGATGAACTGCTTGAAGTAGACGACGCCTTTAGCTTGCAAGCGCCGACGGTTCAA
>CAZVPH010000167.1:0-4826 GCA_964628125.1 uncultured Thiosulfatimonas sp.
AAGGCGGGGTGGGCGCCTTGTGTGTGGCCTCAGGCATGGCCGCAATCACTTACGCGATCCAGACCATTGCACAAGCTGGCGATAATATTCTCAGCACCAGTCAAGTCTATGGTGGCACCTATAATTTATTTGCCCACACTTTACCCAGACAGGGCATTGAAGTGCGCATGATAAAAGCCGACGACTTTGTCGCATTTGAAGCTGCGATTGATGATAAGACTCGAGCAATTTTTTGTGAGTCGATTGGCAACCCGGCCGGCAATATCATTGACATTGTAAAGCTGGCCGAAATCGCTCATAAGCATGGCTTGCCTTTGATGGTTGATAACACGGTCGCCACGCCTTTTTTGTGTCGTCCAATTGAGTTGGGCGCGGACATTGTGATTCACTCCTTAACGAAATACATTGGCGGACACGGCACCACCATTGGTGGCATCGTGATCGATTCTGGTAAGTTTGATTGGGTAGCCAACGCCAAGCGTTTTCCGTTATTAAATGAGCCCGACCCTTCGTGTCATGGAGTCTGTTATACCCGTGATATTGGCGCCGCCGCCTTTATTGCCCGTTGCCGTGTAGTGCCTCTGCGTAACACCGGTTCCGTATTAGCGCCACACAGTACTTTTTTACTGCTGCAAGGTTTAGAAACATTGGGGTTACGCATGGAGCGCCATTGTGAAAACACCGAAAAAGTCGCAGCCTACCTTAAAAACCATCCTAAAGTGTCGTGGGTAAACTACGCCGCTTTAGAAGGCGATAAATACTACGCTCTCTGCCAAAAAATCACTAAAGGAAAGGCGTCTGGTATTTTAAGCTTTGGCGTTAAGGGTGGCAAAGAAGCGGGCGCTCAGTTTATTGATGCCTTGAACATGATTCTACGCTTAGTGAATATTGGCGATGCCAAGTCACTGGCCTGTCACCCAGCGACCACTACCCACCGACAGCTCAACGCAGAAGAGCTAGAAAAAGCGGGCGTCTCTCAAGACTTGGTTCGTTTGTCGATTGGGATTGAGCACATAGATGACATTATTGCGGATATTGAACAAGCGCTTAATGCCGTTAAATAAGGCCAGCTGAGAGTCAAGTGAAAGGCAAAGCGCGCAGGCCTTAAAAGCCCTCGCGTCAGGATGTTTGATACAGTGGCTATGAATGGACAGCGACTGAGCAGTAACTGAACGAAAAGCCATAAATCGACACCTAATTAAAATCGTAATCTTAAGGAGCGTTCCATGCGTTTATTACACACCATGTTGCGAGTGGGCAATTTAGAGAAATCCATCGCGTTTTACACTGAGGTGATGGGGATGCAGTTATTGCGTCAAAAAGAGTACCCAAAAGGTGAGTTTACCTTAGCGTTTTTAGGCTATGGCAACGAAGAGGATAATACCGTTTTAGAGCTCACTTATAACTGGGGAGTAGACTCTTATGACCTAGGCGGTGGTTACGGTCACATCGCGATCGAAGTGCCGGATGTGCATAAAGCTGCGGATGCCGTTAAAGCGGGGGGCGGTAAGATTATTCGTGAAGCAGGGCCAATGAATGCGGGCAATACCATTATCGCGTTTGCCGAAGACCCTGACGGCTATCAGATAGAATTCATCGGTGAAGGCCATGTCCGAACCTAGTCCGTAAAATTTTTATTGAGTAATCATCTAAAAAGCACCAGGCCTGGTGCTTTTTTTATAATTTTAAAAAAGAGGGGGAGTGATTAGCTGAGGTGATCAACGATTTTTTGTAACTTCTCACCCATCAAAGTAAGCTCTTTTTCAGTGGCCTTTAGGTTGTCTCTATGCGCCTGAATCAGTTCTTTCAGAACGTCTAAACCGGTCGACTCCCCTTTTTCTGTAATCTCTATCCAGTGGCTGCGCTTGTCTTTAGGGTCGGGTATTCGGGTAATCAGTTGCTGTTGCTCTAGTTTTTTTAAGACCTTGGCAATGCCACCCGAGGAGACAATCAGGTTTTTATAGATTTCAGAAGGTTTCATCCGACCGTTGTCAGCCACTCTGAGCAGAGTCGAAAGTACATCAAACTCAAGCGTGGTAAAGCCATGAGCTGCAAATATTTTATCGGAATAGTGAAAAATGAGTTTATGGGCTAAAAAAGTTAAGAAGAAAGGCGTGCATTTCTGGTGCATCGTCAAAAAGTTGGTAATGATCTTTAAGGCGGGTGGTACTCATACTTAGGTCTCCGAGTGGTGTCTTAAAGATTGTATAAAAAAGCTTCCCAGAAAGATAGTTTTTGCTAGAATGGTCTGCTTCTAGGTTCGGCTTTTTAGAACGTTAGCACAGTATTGTAAATAGGATTAATATAAGGGTTTTTTATGAATCAGCGTAAATTTCAAGTACCGTCGTTACTAAAAGGAGCCGGTTTAGCAACGGTTTTACTGATGTTAACGGCGTGCAGTGATGCTCCTCAAGAAGCCGGTGGGGCGGGTGCGATGCAAAAACAACTGCCGAAGGTGACAGTTCTGACAGTTGAACCACAGTCGATTCCAAATATTGTGAGTTTAACAGGCCGGGTTGAAGCGAGTGTGGTGGCGGAGATAAGACCCCAGGTTACCGGTATTATTCAACAAAAACACTTTACGGAAGGCGCCATGGTCGAAGTAGGTCAATCTTTGTATCAGATCGATTCCGACTCCTACCAGGCAGAGTACGACAGTGCGGTCGCGGAAGTGAATCGCGCTAAATCGGTGTTAAAAAATGCTGGACTAATCACACAACGTAATAAGAAAGTTGTCAAAATTAATGCGATCAGTGAGCAAGAAGTCGATAACTCAATTGCCGCTGAAAGAGAAGCGCGCGCGAGTTTGATCGCCAGTGAAGCGGCTCTTAAGTCCGCTAAAATCAGATTGGATCGTACGCTGATTGTTTCGCCGATTGCGGGAAAAATTGGACGCTCTTTCATTACACAAGGTGCTTTGGTTTCTGAAAATCAAGCAACGGCGTTAGCGCGAGTGCAAACATTGAGTTCAATGTATGTTGATTTTGCCATGCCGGCGCATGAGATGAGCGCGCTAAAAGAAGCCGTCGCCAACGCTTCTGAAGCTTTGAGCGTCGACATTAGTACAGACAGTGGCAGAGCTTATCCTCACTCGGGTTCAATCCGTTTTTCAGAGTTTATGGTTGACCGAGCCACTGACAGCGTTGTGTTGCGAGCAGAGTTTCCGAATCCTGATTTAGATTTACTGCCAGGACAGTTTGTTCGTGGCACCTTGAGTGTAGGCGAGAAGCGTGACGTCACTCTGCTGCCAGCCGGCGCAGTTATACGCGGTCCGAAAGGCGATGCGATGGTGATGGTGTTGGGTGAAGATCAGACGGTGGGCATTAAGCCGGTGGTGGAATCCGGTTTATATCAAGATCAGTGGGTCATTAGCTCAGGATTAACTGCGGGCGACCAGGTCATTGTTAAAGGATTACAGTTTATTCGACCCGGTGCTAAAGCGGCCATCGATGAGACATCAACTGAAACCGCTGGAGGAACGCAGTAATGAAAAAAGATCCGAGCAATGTGCACGCAATGCGTGCAACGTTTGCCACCTTCTTTGTCAGTCGACCGGTGTTCGCATGGGTGATTATGTTCCTGATTATGTTGGCAGGAACTATTTCACTGTTCACCTTGCCTATTGCGCAGTACCCAAGCATTGCACCACCGGCTATTTCGGTCGTTGCGACTTATCCGGGGGCGTCTGCCGAGATCATTGAAGAGACGGTGACGCAAGTCATTGAGAATAAAATGAAAGGCTTAGATGGCCTTTTGTATATGAAATCAACCAGTGAGTCGACAGGTGCAGCCACGATTACATTGACGTTTAAAAACGGAGTTGATCCAGACATCGCACAAATGCAGGTGCAGAATAAACTGCAGGCGGCGACTGCTTCTCTGCCCCCTGAAGTGCAGCGCCAAGGGCTTCAGGTCAATAAATCAGCAAGAAACTTCTTGATGGTGGTGGGCTTTATTTCAAAAAATAATAGCCTCTCCTCAAATGACTTAGGCGACTATATTGATACAAATTTAATTGACCCGCTCAGTCGAGTAGAAGGGGTTGGTGACATCACTTCCTTTGCATCCCCTTATGCGATGCGTATCTGGATTGACCTTCCAAGACTCGTAAAATATGACTTGACGGCCATGGACGTGGTTGAAGCACTGCAAGCAAATAATGCGGTGGTGACAGCTGGGCAGTTGGGTGAAGGGCCTGCGCTGGCCGGTCAGCCTATTAACGCCACTATTAACTTGCAGAGTCGTTTAAAAACGGCGGAAGAGTTTGGTAATGTGTTGTTGCGTACTAATGAACAAGGGGCGGCGGTCAGAATTAAGGACGTCGCACGGGTTGAGTTAGGCTCTGAAAACTATGTCAAAATAGCTCGTTACAAAGGGGTACCGGTGGCAGGCCTGGCAGTTAAACTTACCAATGGCGCGAACGCACTTGAGACTCAAGTTAACGTTTTAGAAAAACTTGACGAACTAAAAGTGTTCTTCCCAGAAGGCATGGATTATGTCATGGCTTACGACTCTACGCCTTTTGTACGTGTGTCGATTGAGTCGGTTATTTATACCCTGCTAGAAGCCATTGCTCTGGTGTTTATCGTCATGTTTATCTTTCTTGGAAACTGGCGCTCGACGCTGATTCCAACGCTTGCTGTGCCGGTCGTGTTATTGGGAACTTTCGGTATCCTTTCACTGTTTGGCTTTTCGATTAATACTTTAACGATGTCTGCCATGGTGCTGGCAATAGGCTTACTGGTCGATGATGCGATCGTTGTTGTCGAAAACGTTGAGCGCATTATGCACGAAGAAGGACTCTCAGCGCCTGACGCAACTCGTAA
>CAZVPH010000168.1:0-4432 GCA_964628125.1 uncultured Thiosulfatimonas sp.
TTTTTGCCAGAAATTTAGTGAGCTTGAAGTAAAGTCGTAAATCTGGCTGGTAAACTGAAGGAATGCTTTTGATCCCGGGTTGCACAGCCGATGACGAAGGGGGCTAAAGGCTGTCTATTAGGCCATTAGCCACTCTTCAGTTGATCTAGATTAGGTATCTCAAGGTACTATTAAGAGTTTTTTATGACAGCGTCTGTTTCTTTGCAATTTTAAATAACACGCATTCTCTACCAGTTTTATCTTTAATTTCGAAATGATATTCTTTCAGGCTTTAAAGGCTTGGTTATAATGCTGTCATCCTTAAACTAAATGTTCGCTAAACATTCTAAAGGAAATTGTAATGGCTTCAAATGTAAGTGTGTCGTCCAGTGGTACTTTAAATACGTTGAGTAAAGTTCCTTGGATGCTGTTTATTATTCTTTTTTTAATTGTTGTCGAATATATGCAGCTTACTCTGGACGGACCTTTAGGCTATGGATTTATCAGTCTGGCAGTCATTGTTCTGTTTATTGAGATGCTCAAGTCGGGAGATGTAAGTGCCATGGCGTTTTTAATGGATCAGTTTTGGGCGGTTGTCACGGTGATTCTTGCAACCGGACTGTTAACGTATCTTTGGTTTGTTCAGGGTAAGGAGCCGACGTTTTATCACTGGATTGGTTTTGCGATTATTATTGCGGATGCGCTGCTTAATCCATTTAATGCATTTCGTACTGCCTTACGAAACTTTGATGTGCCAGGTTAGGGGGTAGATATGTCTAAAATCAAAATCAACGTAGGTTCTGCATCCAACAGTCTATTAGGGCAAGCAACCCCTTATTGTCGTGAGTATGACCCAACTCTGCTGTTTCCGATTCCTCGTCAAGAAAAACGTGATGAACTCGGGTTTAATTTAGAATGCATGCCATTTCAGGGCTTGGATATCTGGACAGCGTTCGAGGTCTCCTGGTTAAATCTTAAAGGCAAACCGAATGCGGTAATCGCTGAGTTTGCGTTTCTTGCGGATTCACCCAATCTAATTGAATCAAAGTCCTTTAAATTATATTTAAACTCTTTTAATGGCACACGGTTTGAGAGTCAGGAGGAGGTTGAAGCTCTGCTGACTAAAGATCTGAGCTTGGCGTCAGGTGGTGCAGTAGATGTAATGATTAGAACATTGGGTTTTGATGAAAGCTTACAGGGCAACCTGCCGGGTGAAAATTTGGACGATTTAGATGTTGAGATTACAGAATACCAATTAAATCCAGCTCTTTTACGGACTGAATCAACCGCCGACATCGTCAGTGAAACGCTGAATAGCCATCTTCTCAAGTCTAATTGCTTGGTGACGGATCAGCCGGATTGGGGGTCGGTGGTTATTCGATATGAGGGTGTGCAGATAGATCACGAAAGCCTGCTTAAGTATCTCATTTCGTTTCGGGAGCATAATGAATTCCATGAGCAGTGTGTTGAGCGTATCTTTACTGATATCATGCAACAATGTCGGCCCGAGAGGTTAACGGTCTACGCACGTTATGTTCGTCGTGGCGGGTTGGACATCAATCCGTACCGATCAAACTTTGAAGATGAGTTTGATATCAGCCGGAGCATTCGGCAGTAGCGGCCTGAATTAAATAACCAAAGACACGTCCGTTTAAAGAGCGTTGTCTATAAAAATTGAATGTGAGGTGTCCTATGCAACTGTTTAGTAAAGATCAACCGTACGGCCAAGGTGATGCCACTTATCAAGCCGTCGGTGCGCATGATGGCCTAGTTGTTTTAGTGGACCACTTTTACGATGCGATGGAACGCTTGCCTCAGGCGGCAAAAATTCGAGCCATGCATCGAACAGATTTAACGGATTCACGGATGAAGCTGGTCTATTTTTTATCAGGCTGGATGGGCGGGCCGCAAATTTACGCTGAGAATTTTGGTGGGATTAATATCCCACAGGCGCACGCGCACATTTTAATCGATGAGTCTGATCGCGACGCTTGGTTGGCTTGTATGCAGGTGGCCTTAGAGGAGTTAGATTATCCTCAAGCGTTACAAGAGTATCTAATGGTTCAGCTATTTCATCCAGCTGAGCGCATTCGTCAAGTGAGTCAACTGCACGCGAGTAAAGGCAAATAAAGTCGGCTTTCAAGGCGCTTCCAAATTTGATTTAGCTTCAAAGTTTCTCATTGGGAATGACCAGGCCTGGTGAAGCACGCCTACTGACTGTCAAGCTGTCCAATCTCTCCTAGAATTTGTTGTATTTTTTGGCGTTGCGGGCGGTAGCTTCGAGGTGCGTCCGCCATGCTGCCGTTGCTTAAAGACCCCGCGCAGGTCAATCGATAAATATTGGGTTGTTGCTCGGACTCTAGGTAAAGATGGACGAGATCCATGGTGGGAATGCGCTCAAATCCATCGCCTAACGCGAACATGGCGTGAGAAGACGCGTCGGTCATGGTGATGGGTGAAACGGCGTCATTCAGTGCAAGCTGAATAGGATGCTCTTGCAGGGCGATCATCTCCTCATCAATCGTGACTCGCTGAATGATGAATCGCTCGGGCTGAATGGTTTGTGGTGTTTCACTGAGCGTGCGTACCTCAATTCGACAGTGAGGCTCGCTGTGGTCAAACCCACCACCGGACAATTGACCAAATTGAATAAAGCTTCTGGCTCGGTTTGGTTCAATGCGGATCGGTGTATTTAAGACAAATACCTCTTTCGCTTGCACGTCCATTAAGGAGGCTGGTGGCTGAGTCGCGCAGGATGTCAGGGCTAAAGCGCCCAAAGAGAAGGATAGGGGGAGTAGCAGGATTGGTAGTCGCGTAAATTTCAGATTGATAGTAAACATTTTGTAACTCCAAATGTGACCAGGCCTGGTCATTAATATGCTTGTAAAGCATCACGTTGTTCAAGGTTGCCTAAAAGGGAACTTAGGCAACAGTAGATTGCTTATGGTAAAATATTGAGCTAAATCAGAACAACTCTGCGCAGTATAAACAGAGCGGAGTTGTCTAAAGCATAAACTTATTAAAGCATGCAAGCGTGCACTTAATTGTCGTCGTGTTCCAAGCAACGGCTGCAGACTTAAAAAATTTTAACGCGACAACCACACGACAGACAGAGGGCTTTTAATGAGTGTACAAGATTCAACATATGATGTCATTGTTGTCGGCGGAGGTCATGCCGGCACCGAAGCGGCTTTAGCCTCTGCCCGCATGGGGTTAAAGACCATTTTATTGACGCATAATATTGACAGTCTTGGTCAAATGTCTTGCAACCCTGCTATTGGTGGCATTGGTAAAGGTCATCTGGTAAAAGAGATTGACGCTCTGGGCGGTGTCATGGCGTTAGCGATTGATGAGGCTGGAATTCAATTCCGCACATTAAACGCCTCCAAGGGCCCTGCCGTGCGGGCAACACGCGCACAGGCGGATCGCGTTCTCTACCGCCAAGCGATTCGTATGCGTTTAGAGAACCAAGAAAATTTAAGCATCTTCCAGCAGCCGGTTGAAGATGTTATTTTAGACGGCGACAACATCCGTGGGGTTGTCACCAAAATTGGCTTGAAGTTTTATGCCAATCAAGTGGTCTTAACCGTCGGAACGTTTTTAGCGGGGCGCATTCATATAGGTTTGCAAAACTACGAAGGTGGTCGCGCCGGCGACGAGCCCGCTAACCGTCTTGCCGCACGTTTACGCGAGTTGGCCCTGCCCGTGGGACGTCTTAAGACAGGAACGCCACCCAGAATTGATGCGCGCACGGTCGACTTTAGTGTGATGCAAATGCAGCACGGCGATACACCTGTTCCGGTGTTTTCTTATATGGGTAAAGCGTCCATGCACCCTCAGCAGGTGCCTTGCTACATCACTTATACAAATACTAAAACGCATGATGCGATTTTTGCTTCGTTAGACCAGTCACCCATGTATTCTGATCAGGGTGAAATTGACAGCATCGGTCCGAGGTACTGCCCGTCCATTGAAGATAAGGTAATGCGCTTTGCCGATAAAGATCAGCATCAAGTGTTCATTGAGCCGGAAGGCTTGACCACCAACGAACTGTATCCAAACGGAATTTCAACCAGTCTGCCTTATGAGACGCAGATCAAAATCGTTCAATCGATCAAAGGGATGGAGCACGCTCAAATAATGCGTCCTGGTTATGCAATTGAGTACGACTTTTTTGATCCGCGCAGTTTGAAGCCTACTTTAGAAACTGAGGCAATTCATGGACTGTTTTTTGCCGGCCAAATAAACGGCACAACCGGCTATGAAGAGGCCGCCGCACAAGGGCTTTTAGCGGGAATCAACGCCGCACGCCGTGCGCAACTCAAGCAGCAGTGGTATCCTCGTCGAGATGAAGCTTACATCGGTGTTTTAGTGGATGACCTAATTACCATGGGAACCACCGAGCCTTATCGAATGTTCACTTCACGTGCCGAGTATCGTTTAATGCTGCGCG
>CAZVPH010000168.1:4442-4815 GCA_964628125.1 uncultured Thiosulfatimonas sp.
TTCGTGTAGCGCGCGAAGACAATGCCGATCAACGCTTAACGGCCATTGGGCGTGAGATGGGGTTAGTGGATGATGCTCGATGGGCAGCCTATCAAGACAAGTTAGAATCTTTAGAGAAAGAGGTCGCACGCTTAAAAGAGACTTGGATCTACCCCTCACACGCCGATGCAAAACAGGCCGAGCAGTTGATGGCGTTACCTTTAAGCAAAGAGCAAACGCTTTTCGATCTGTTGAAACGCCCAAATGTCGCTTACACCGCCTTAGCAGAGTTGGAGGTGTTCGGCGCGGGGATTCGTGACCGTGGCGTGATTGACCAAATAGAGATCGAGGCGAAGTACTCGGGGTATATCGATCGTCAAATGGTGCAGATTGA
>CAZVPH010000169.1:0-4811 GCA_964628125.1 uncultured Thiosulfatimonas sp.
CCAGGAGAACATTCGAAGAAGCACTGCACCACCTCCTAACCCAAGCCAAGCAGTCCCTTAAGACAGAAGTGATTGAAATTCATAAAGCTTGTGGGCGTATCCTGGCCAAGCCTATCGTCTCCGAGGTTAATGTACCGCCGCACAATAATAGTGAGATGGATGGCTACGCGGTTCACAGCTACGACTTAGAGCATAAAGGTGCTTTAACCGTCAGTCAGCGTATTCCAGCCGGTACCGTCCCGTCGCCATTAAAGGCGGGAACGGTTGCGCGTATTTTCACGGGTGCGATGATTCCTGAAGGGGCAAACTTGGTCGTGATGCAGGAGGACACGGTAAATGTCAGTGAGAATCAGATTTTAATTAAACCGTTGGGACAGGCTAAAGATCAGTTTATCCGTTTGCTTGGCCAAGATATTGCGATCAGTGAAGAGGTTCTAAAAGTTGGTCATAAGTTGCGAGGCCAGGATTTAGGATTAATTGCGTCCATTGGCATCTCTCAAGTCGAAGTGTTTATACCTTTAAAAATAGCCACCTTCACAACCGGTGATGAGCTGATGGAACCGACTGAAAAAGCCGAGGACGGTAAGATTTATAATGCAAACCGTTATGTTTTGGCTGGACTGATTCCAGCGTTAGGTTTTGAGTTATTTGATCTGGGACGCGTGGCCGATACGCTTGAAGCGACCGTAGAAGCGTTGAAAGAAGCTGCCAAAATTGCTGATGTAGTCATCACCACTGGAGGAGTTTCGGTCGGCGAAGAAGATCATATTAAACCCGCGATTGAACAACTTGGCTCATTGGATATGTGGCAAGTGAAAATGAAGCCAGGTAAGCCGCTCGCGTTCGGCCATATTCATGGAACCCCGTTTATTGGGCTTCCAGGAAATCCGGTCTCTGCCTTCGCAACGTTTAAGTTATTTGCCCGTCCTTATCTGCTGAAAATGCAAGGGGCTTCGGTGCTTAAGTCGAAACCTTTGTGGCTTGAGGCTGGCTTTGAATGGTTAACACCAGGATTTAGGCGTGAGTTTGCCCGCGCAAAGTTAATTAATAAAAACCAACGAACCTATGTGGACATCTATCTGAACCAAAGCTCAGGGGTGTTAAGTTCTACGGTTTGGGCAGAGGGTTTTGTGGTCATTCCAGAAGACACAGTGGTCCGTAAAGGTGATAAAGTCGCATTCTATCCATTTAATCCCTTTAACGAGTAGTGAGAGTCCTTCATGAGTATTAAAAGTCCATTAACCCACCTCGATTCAAAAGGCCAAGCGCGCATGGTCGATGTTAGCGAAAAAGAGCATACTCAGCGTGAAGCTCGTGCTATGGCGGTTATCCGTATGTTGCCTGAAACTTTACAGTTGATTGTCGAGGGAAAACATAAAAAAGGCGACGTTATGGCAACCGCTCGAATCGCCGGAATTATGGCGGCTAAGAAAACTCCAGACATTATTCCGATGTGCCACCCTTTGATGCTTACTTCCGTTAAAGTCGAGTTGACACCGAACGTGGAAAACAGCTCGGTGGAGATCATTGCGCGTTGTAAGCTAGTCGGGCAAACGGGGGTTGAGATGGAGGCCTTAATGGCCGCTTCCGCCGCAGCCTTAACCCTTTACGACATGTGTAAAGCGGTTGACAAAGGGATGATTATTGATCAAGTGCAGCTGCTCGAAAAAAAGGGCGGTAAATCAGGACACTGGGTTCGCCAAGGTGGCGAGGTTTAGCGTCTTGGTTTCCACGACGCTGATGTAATGGTTTTTGTTGATGAAAAAGTTTTGTTGGTTTGTTTTAATACGTTTTGATAAATCTTGATATGCTTGAAAAGCAAGTATTTTGCAATAAACCCAATTACATAAATAGCCGCTTTTATGACAGACAGTCTTGAGAATCAAACCGACCAGGCCTGGTCGGTTTATCTGGTGCGCTGCGCAGACAATAGCTTGTATTGCGGCATCACCACCAATCTGCAAAAACGCCTAAGGCAACATAATGGTGAGCTTGTCGGCGGGGCGAAATACACAAAAGTGCGTCAGCCATGTAAGCTCGTTTATTCTGAGCCAGCGAAAAGCCGAAGCGACGCAAGCCAGAAAGAGTATGCAATTAAACTGCTCAGCAAAGCGGCTAAAGAGTGCTTAGTGACGCGGTAGGGCGAATACGTCGTCTTAAAAAAAGACTATTCATCACTGATTAAGAGCTTATTATTCATTTATTGTAAGTAATAACTCTAACTTTTATCTGTTAATGTTGGAAAAGCTTGAATTAAAATGTTTTTGTAATATCATTAATTGGCAGTAAATAACCCAACTTGGAGAGATAAACGTGGCTAAACGAATCATAAAAACATTAAAAAGTCTGTCAGTTGTTGCCTTGAGCGTCGCAACTTTAAGCGGTGGAATCGTCCAAGCGGACGAACCCATGACGGTCAATGTCTCAAGAATTACAATGGATGTTGCTAATAAAATTGCAGTCAACGCGGTGGCCGCCTGTCGTGAGAAAGGCATTCCAATCAGCGTAACTGTTGTCGATCGTAACGGTATTACTCAAGTGCAGTTGAGAGACACTGTCGCGCCGCCTGTCTCCTTAGGGATCAGTCAGAAAAAAGCTTACACCGCAGTGATGTTTAACGTTAAAGGTTCACAGTTAGACAGTCGTGCGGACAGCCCGTTGCAGTCAATGGGTGAAAACCTAGCCTTTATGGCAGGTTCAACCCCTATTGAAGCCGGTGGAAAAATGTATGGAGGCGTTGGCGTCAGCGGCGCGCCGGACGGGATGGACGATGAGGCTTGTGCGATTGCAGGGGTTGCATCGGTTTTGGAAGATTTAGAAATGCAGTAATATTTTTAGATTTGGATCTGTTCTATAAAAAATAGCGCCTCAAGGCGCTATTTTTTTTAAGTCAATTTTAATAGATAAATCCAGTAGGTCTGTCGTATAGACCGAGCTGTAAAAAATATTGTAATAATCTAGGCATACCCTTGCCATGTGAATACTGGTTGATTTTCAGGCATAAAAAAACCTCTAAATCATCTGAAGACAGACGACTTAGAGGTTCTTGAGCTTCTTTACTTCAACAGAGCTGAAGGTAAGGAAGGTTTAAAAGGTGAGCAACCTAGCTACTGCGACGTGGTGAAGGTGTTCGACGTGGTTTGTCCGCGCCTGCACCGCCACCTAGCGGCTTATTGCGAGATAGACGTTTACGCGGTGCATCAGCGCCGCCTGCAGAGCCACCGCCACGCACTTCACTCAACTTCAATTGTTGTCCGCACACCCAAGCCTTACCTAGATCGTCACGAGCAGCTTTTGGCATGTCTGAAGGTAGATCAACTGTGCTGAAGGTGTCTTCAATGTTTAGTTGACGAATGAACTCGCTGTCCAATCCGGCTTCATTGGCAATGCAGCCAACGATATTGCCAGGACGAACACCGTGTTGATTGCCGACTTCGATGCGGAAACGCGTCATGCCTTCGTCAGGAGTAGCAGAGCGGTCACGGCGTGGTTTGCGTTCTGGACGCTCACTACGTCCGCCACGCTCGCCACGGCCTGAGCGATCACTGCGCTCGTTTCTGTCGCCACGACCACCAAAGTCGCTAGCGCTGCGCTCAGAGCGCTCTTCACGTTGTGGTTTGTCCGACATAAAGAACGGAATATCACCCTGTAATAGGCGCGCTAAACCGGCAGCGATCTCAACTGCAGGCATGTTTTGTTCCGTTTCAAGATCTTGAATCATCTGTTGATAGAAAGCAGTATCTTCCTGCTGTGTTGCTTCAACAATACGCGCTTTAAAGCGTTCTACGCGGCTGTTGTTGATATCTTGCGTTGACGGCAAGTGCATTTCAGGAATCTTGCTCTTAGTGGTTCTTTCAATCGAGCTTAATAGGCGCTTTTCACGTGGTGTCACGAACAAAATCGCAGTACCGAAGCGTCCGGCACGACCTGTACGACCGATACGGTGAATATACGATTCATTGTCTTGCGGAATGTCATAGTTGAAGACATGGCTGATGCGCGGGACGTCGAGACCACGGGCGACAACGTCCGTAGCCACTAAGATATCGATTTTGCCACTTTTGATGTTTTCGACAATGCGTTCGCGTTGATTCTGTGCAATATCACCATTTAAGGCAGCGACAGCATAGCCACGTGCTTCAAGACGCTCAGCAAGTTCAATGGTCGCTGTTTTGGTGCGTACAAAGATAATAGAGCCGTCAATGTTCTCTTCGGCCTCTAAAATGCGTGTTAGGGCATCCAGTTTGTGACCGCCGCTGACCATTAGATATTTTTGCTCAATGGTAATTGCAGTCGAAATCGTTGATTTGATGATCACTTCGACAGGATCATTTAAATAACGGCTGGCAATACGGTGGACTTCTTTAGGCATGGTCGCCGAAAAGAGTGCGATTTGACGCGTTTTCGGTGTTTGCTCAAGAATCCATTCAACATCATCGATGAATCCCATGCGCAACATTTCGTCGGCTTCATCTAATACCATGGTCTTTAAACCATCCAGTTTTAATGTGCCTTTACGAATGTGGTCCATCACGCGGCCGGGAGTGCCGACAACCACGTGTACACCACGCGCTAATGCACGGATTTGTGTGCCGTAATCGGCGCCACCGTAAATCGGCAACACGTGGAAACCTTTCATGTGTTTCGCAAAGCTTTGGAAGGCTTCAGCGACCTGAATGGCGAGCTCACGTGTTGGTGCGAGCACCAATACTTGTGGATCTTTTTGTTTGAAATCGGCATTACTTAAAGCAGGCAGTGCAAATGCAGCTGTTTTTCCAGTACCGGTTTGTGCCATGCCTAGAATATCCTTA